>JBJXHA010000121.1:0-27424 GCA_046160275.1 Bacteroidia bacterium
GTACCCGTCCACGCATAAGTCGTTACGATGTTAAGGGCTGTGCCTTTGATTTTGTTGGCAATCCAATACTTTCCAAACGCCAAAGTCGTGTTATAAGAACCGCGCAACACAATGTCAACAACAGCATCAAACGCACGATGACTTAGGCGTTCCGTAGGGCTGATAAAATTTCCTGCGGCATTGTTTACCAACACATTTACCTCACCAAAATGCGCGATGCCTTGTGTTAATACATTTTCTACCTGATCATAATGGCGCACATCACAAGGAATCCCGATGACTTCGCCCCCTGCTTTTTCGCGCAATTCGGCACAAGCTGCGTCTAACCTTTCTTGGTCGCGCCCGCAAATCACCACTTTCGCGCCTAATTTCAAAAAGTACTCGCTCATGGACTTTCCTAAGCCCGAGCCACCACCTGTAACTACGATGACCTTACCTTGCAGGGCATCTTCTCTTAACATCGGTTGCATATTTATTTTATATTTATTTATTTTTCTTCATCAAAAAACAACTGATAATACCTTTGCCCCGTTTGCTCGTCAAAGCCGCGTGTGATAATTCCATTGGGATTTAATACGCTGATTTGGAAGTTACTATCTAATTTAATCAGGTTTTTGAACTGCTTTTTGGCAGTTTTGAGGGCAGGGGTTGAAATTTTGAAATCTTCGGGAAGCGGGGGTGTTTCCTTTTCTTCTTGATAACGCTCCTTATATTCTTTGAATGCCGTTATTTTTTCAGGTTCTACCAATACTTCTTCTTCAAATTTCTGAATGTCGAATTGTTCTTCTTCGGCAAAAAACTGAACCGTCTTTTGCTGCATTTCCGTGATTTCCGTTTTTTCTTCGGGCTCATGCACTTCTTTGATAAAATCCTTGCACATCGTCAAGTAATTTTGCGTATAAAAGTGGTAATCTTTGCGCGGAGAAACTTTCAAAAAATCATCTTTCCAAAAAACGGCATCACTTCCTTTGCTCGTTGCATCTAAAATAGACAAAACAAAACCATCTTCTTTATCTATGTTAAAAATCAAACAACCTTTATCTAAGTTATTGATATTAATGCCATTATCATAACGAATATCGAAACCCGTTTGATTTTGTTCCACTTTAATATAAGTTTCTTTGGTTTCAGATTTAAAAATCCCAATCACATCGGCAAGTTCATCTTCCAACACACAATCCTTCAAATATGCCACATACAACTCCCCTGCTTTAATTTTCGGATGCTCTGATTTTTCGTATAATAATTGTGCGATTTTTATTGAATTTTCGTACAAAGTGTCAGGATTTTCAAAAATTTCGTTAGCCATTACGAACAAATCATTTTTCCCTACCTCATTTTCGTAACTAAAATTAAACAAATGCTCTCCCTTAAAAGGGCTTAGAAAGTATTTCAGCAACAAAGATTGTACAATTTCTGTATCTGTTTGAATCGGCTTTTGCGAAACAATATAACCCTCCGTTCTCGCCTTATTGCCGATGCGATGCACGACAGCCTGCGTCAATTGCGTTTGTGTAAAATCGAACATAATATGATTTCGTAAACAATCAACAGGAAACCGTTACCACAATAATAAATTGATAATCAGGTAAGTATAGGAGAAGAATCTTCCCCTTCTTTTTGTTTATCCTGCTAATTAAAATGTAAGGCAAAGTTACACTTTTTTTTAGGATTTTGGCAAGGTAATATGTTTATAAATGTTTTGCAATTCCGCCAAAAGCAGGAAAATTTTCGCTTTTTTACCAAGTGTTACCCCATTTTTGCCCATTATTCTCCTATCTCACCACTTATTACTTTGCTAAAAATGCACTTCTTTTTCTTGCGTAAATTTGTCTTAGAAAGTTTAAGCAAACACTTTCTGCTTTGTTCAATCATTTTTTATCATCATTATTTTCTTATTATTTTATGAAAAAGGCAATTTTCTTCTTCGCACTTTTATTGGCATCGGCATCTCAAGTGTTATTTGCACAATACACTTCTTGGGTTCACACTACAACTGCGGCAAATTTAAACCAGAATTACACTTGGTTAGATAATCCTGCGACAAACAACAATCCGAATGCGGTTGTGTTGGCAAATGCAGAATTTTCGGGCGCGTATAAAAGTATTGGTGTTTGGTATGATGGCAGTCGCCAAAAATGGGCTGTATTTTATCAAGATTTGAGCACAATGCCGCAAAATCGCAAGTTTCATATTGCAGTAGTTCCTTCTGGGTTTGTGCATACTGTTACAAAAACAAACATCAATAAGCACTTGACCGTGATTGACAATCCTGCAACCAATAACGAACCTAATATGGTAATCAATATTACCCAACGCTATGACAAAGGCTATAATAATCGCGCAGTAGGGGTTTGGTATAATTCAGGTATTCAAAAGTGGTGTATTTTTAATGAGGATTTGAGTAACCTAACTGCAGGTTTGCAATTTAATATTCATGTTAGCACTGCTGCCTCGCCGCCTGTAAATAATCCCAATGGTTCTCCGATGGTAAGTAATTTTTACATTCAAAATGGGGTAAATGTAATGCCACAAGCGCAAGGAGATCCTAATGATGTGCTACTTGTTACACATTGCTTTAATCCTAACAACTTGTACTATAATAGTTCTTTTGAGGTTGGGAGAGATATTGCTTCTTTACCTAATCAATGGGCAGTTTGGGGCAATCCAACGCCACAAAATGGATTAAAATTCTCCGTACTTACTTTTGCCAAACCATAATTTCTTGTTTATTGCTAGGGTTTTACTTCTTTGCCGAAGTAAAACCCTAATTTTTTAAATTTTTTCTTCACCATAAGTTTTTTGCTATCAATTTGTTATAGAAATGTTAAGAATTTTTTTCAAAAAAAACAAAAAAAATTTGTGCAAATATTTGGAGGGAATCAAATAAGGTCGTACCTTTGTGCCACAATTCTGATACAGGGTTGGACATTATAAGAAAAGGAGGCATAGCTCAGCTGGTTCAGAGCATCTGCCTTACAAGCAGAGGGTCACAGGTTCGAATCCTGTTGCCTCCACTCAAAAAGGTAAATAACTAGAAATTAGTTATTTACCTTTTTTCTTTGCTCCTATTTTTTACTCACTTGCCCCACCTTTTTCCTTTCGGTTTCTCAAAAAACGCTTACCTTTGCCCTCATAAAATACATACCATTTATCATAAAATAGTTATGAACAATATTACTATTCGCAAGGCTACGCCCGAAGATATGCCGCAGGTGTGGCAATTAATTTATGAGTTGGCGCTGTACGAAAAAGCACCCGAACAAGTCATTACTACCCCCGCACAAATGGTGCGTGATGGTTTTGGTGAAAAACCTTTGTTTGAGTGTTTAGTGGCAGAAGATGAAGCCAAAAACGTACTGGGCATTACCTTGTATTATTTTGCTTATTCTACCTGGAAAGGCAAAATGTTGTATCTTGACGATTTTATTGTTACGGAAAATGCAAGAGGAACAGGTATCGGAAAATTACTGTTTGATGCATTGACACAAATTGCAAAGGAGCAAAATGCAAAGCAAATGCGTTGGCACGTGTTAGATTGGAACACACCCGCCATTCGTTTTTATGAAAAAATTAACGCCTCGCTAGATGAAGAGTGGATTCAATGCAAAATCTCGTTGGAATCTTAATAGAGGTAATGACTGAAATTACGCAAACTACGCTGGAAAATGTAAGTGCTTTTGAGCAGGGAATGGAGTTGAAAAATAAGGTAGAATAAAAATATAAGAATATGGCAATCAATTTATTATGGTTTTTTCTCTGCGCTTCAATTATCTTTTTTGCAGGAAAACGGCTCTCGCATTATGGCGATTTATTGGCAGAACTTTCGGGCTTGGATAGGGCTGATTTTGATGGCGGCTGTAACTTCTTTACCCGAATTGATGGTAGGCATTAGTTCGGCTACAATCGTGCAATCCGCAGACTTGGCAGTAGGCGATATTTTGGGCAGTTGTGCCTTTAATTTAGGGATTTTGTCTTTGGATATCATGGGATACTTTTACGATATTCGGTCTGTATGTGGTCAATATGGTTTTGTTGTTTTTTTTGACGAAATAAAAAATCTTTCTTCTATCATTTCTTAACAATATCATGTATAATCAATCCATTTCCCATATCTTACAACAGCAAAATACTTCTGCACAAGGTTTGTCCCTTGCCGAAGCAAAAAAACGCTTGGCGGAAGTAGGCTTAAATGAATTGCAGGAAAAGAAAAAACTACCTGTCTGGCGGCTTTTCCTGAATCAATTCAAAGATTTTATGATCATTGTCTTGCTTGCTGCCGCCATTTTGTCGGGTATTATGGGTGACATTACGGACACGATTATCATTCTGATTATTGTCGTGTTAAATGCGATTATTGGTTTTACGCAAGAGTACAAAGCCGAAAAGGCAATGGAGGCACTCAAAAAAATGACGATTACCCAAACGCAGGTACTACGTGATAATCAACCTATTATTATCTCCGCTACGGAATTAGTACCTGGTGATATGGTCATCATAGAAGCCGGAAATGTTGTACCTGCGGATATGCGCATGATAGAAACGCATAGTTTGCGCATTGATGAATCTTCGCTTACGGGTGAGTCCATTCCTGTGGATAAAAATAGCAATGAATTAAATGAACAAAATATTCCGCTCGGCGACCAATTCAATATAGCGTTTAAAGGCACTTTGGTAACGAATGGCAGAGCAAAAGGCGTGGTGGTGGCTACGGGCATGAAAACCGAATTAGGGAAAATAGCAAATCTTTTGCAGGAAAGGGAAGCAATGACTCCTTTGCAAGCGAGAATGGTGCAGTTTGGCAAAAAACTCTCCTATATTGTATTGGCAATCTGCTTGGTTTTATTTGTTACAGGGCTTTTGCGGGGAGATGACCCATTTAAAATGTTATTACTTTCCATTAGCCTTGCGGTTGCGGCTATTCCCGAAGCCTTACCCGCTATGATAACAATCGTTTTGGCAGGAGGGGCTTCTCGTTTGGCAAAAAAACAAGCACTTGTCCGAAAATTGCCTTCCGTAGAAACCTTGGGTTCTGCCACTTATATATGCAGCGACAAAACAGGCACTTTGACCCAAAATAAGATGAAGGTTGTCGAAAAACACGAAGTATCACCCTTGTTATCTTTATGCATGGCACTGAATCATGATGTGAAATTCAATGACAAAAAAGAGCCTTTTGGGGAATCTACCGAATTAGCCTTGGTACAAAATATTATAAAAAGCCTTAATTATGAAGGTTTTGCAAATTTAATTCAACATCATAATCGCCTTGCAGAACTGCCTTTTGATTCGGATAGAAAATGTATGACAACCCTTCATCATTATCATAATGGGCAATATTTAATTGTTACAAAAGGGGCAAGCGAGGCGATAACAGCAGCCTTGTTGAAGGAGGAAGATAAAAATATTTTAAAACAATATTCCGATAATTGGGCAAATGAAGGGCAACGTGTGTTAGCTTATGCTTACAAAATCGTAACTGCCTTACCCGAACCTTTTACCTACGAAATAGTCGAAAAAGACTTGTTACTTGCAGGCGTTGTAGGCTTGATTGACCCCCCGCGTGAGGAGGTAAAAGTAGCAATTGCTGAATGTAAAACGGCAGGCATTAAGCCCGTTATGATTACAGGCGACCACCCCGCAACGGCAAAGGCAATTGCAAGAGAAATTGGAATTTTGGGCGAAAGGGATTTGGTGATGACGGGAACAGAATTGCAGCAGATGAGCGAAGAAGCCTTTAATGAGCAAGTAGAAAACGTGGCAGTATATGCCCGCGTTTCGCCCGACCAAAAGCTGCGCATTGTGCGTACCCTACAAAGCAAAGGGCATTTTGTTTCCATGACAGGTGATGGCGTAAATGATGCACCTTCCCTCAAAGCGGCAAATATTGGCGTAGCCATGGGGATAAATGGCACCGATGTAAGCAAGGAAGCCGCTGATTTAGTCTTGTTAGACGATAATTTTGCAACGATTGTTAAGGCGGTAAAAGAAGGCAGACGCATTTATGACAATATTCGCAAATTTATCAAATATACGATGACAAGCAACGCTGGGGAAATCTGGACGATTTTTCTCGCGCCCTTAGTAGGCTTACCGATTCCCTTGTTACCTATTCACATTCTTTGGATTAACCTCGTTACAGATGGTCTGCCCGGCTTGGCATTGGCAATTGAACCTGCGGAAGAAAACGTCATGAAATTGCCACCTCGCAAACCTGATGAAAGTATTTTTGCAAATGGATTAGGCTGGCACATACTTTGGGTAGGTTTGCTCATGGGAGCAGTTTGCTTGGGTTTGCAAGCGTGGGCTATGCACAACAATGACCCGAAATGGCAAACCTATGTATTTACTGTACTTTGTTTTAGTCAAATGGGACACGTGTTTTCTATTCGCAGCCAGCATTTTTACCTTTTTCAACAAGGTATATTTAGTAATCTTGCCCTAGTCGGTGCGGTGTTTTTGACCTTCATCTTACAACTTGCACTACTCTATATTCCCTTTTTACAAGATATTTTCCATACGCAAGCGCTGACTTTGAAGGAATTGGGTATGTGTGTTGGCGTATCGTTGATTGTTTTTCATGGGGTAGAGTTGGAGAAATGGGTGAGAGGTAAATGGGGTAATTCACTTTGAGTAACATTTTTTGATATTAAAAATAAACGTTCAGCATAGTTTAACACGAATCGTTCAATAATCCAACAAAATAGCTTTCGAAAATTTACAGTATTATATTTGTAACGCTACCAAAATAACCAATCGTAATTATTTTCCAATTTCATTCATATTCATCGTTCCCTCATTTGTACATCTAACATCATGAATCGAACTTTCAGATGCTTGTCGCTACTTATTTCTTTGTTTCTATTTTGCCCTTTGTTGGGGCAAAATTTGGTGCTTAATCCTAGTCTTGAGCAGTTTAATGCCAAAACTAAATATCCTATTCACTGGAAAAAAGTGAACCTTACGCCCGATATTTTCGGACCTAATAAAGAATATTCTGACGAAAACGGAAAGCGCAGATATGCGGCACATCTCTTGTCCAAAAAAACCTATGGAAATAGTTGCGTAGGTTTGTTATTCAGCCATTTTTTTACGGAAGCAATCCAAGTTGAACTTGCTCGTCCTATGGTGCGTGGCGGAGAATATGAAGTGAGTTTGTATGTTTTATGTCCGCGTAATTATGTGGGCAGAGGGATTCATGAAGTTTCTGTTTATTTTTCGACCAAACAGTTGCCTAAAATTGGCGCAACAGGAAATTATAAGTTAAAATATACTCCTTTAACATCCTCTTCTAATTATTTTCTCGAAAGTAAAGACGAATGGGTAAAAGTGTCCGGCTATTATATTGCGCAAGGCGGAGAAAGATATTTGACCATTGCCAATTTTGAAGGGGCAAACCAAAGCATTTTAGCCAGCCAAGCGAAATCCGTAGTGTATCGAGGGGAATTAGGCGTTCCTTTGGTGGGAATGTATTTATATTTGTTTGATAATGTAGAAGTGAGGGAAAAATACGCGCCTGCGGGTGCGACAAGCGAGCCTTTTGCTTTTGATAATAAAGTGCAAATTGTTACGCCTGTTCCTGTTTATACCAAACCTGCTCCTACCACGCATACCAATATGCCAATCCCGCGCCCTGCCGCAGTTCCTCCTCCAACTCCTGCTCCCATCAAGCCTTATACAAATCTTGCTGAGCAATTGCCTTCTACGACCACACGCATTCATTTTTCAAAAGGCAATGCTTTTTTAGATGAATCTGCCTTTCGCTCCATTGATTCTTTGTATGAGGTAATGCTAAAAATGCCTACCAAAAAATTGATATTGAATGGGCATAGTTTCGAGGAAGGTGATGCAAAAGCAATGTCTGAAATTTCGCTTAAACGGGCGCAATCTGTGATGAATTACCTGGTTTCAAAGGGTTTACCTATGAAGAGAATTGCTTGTAAAGGGAATAGCTTCAACAAACCGCTTACTACGGAAAAAAGCGCAGCCGCTAAAATGCAAAATCGTAGAGTGGACTGGGAAGTGGTGGAAATGCCTGTCGAAAAGAAAAAGTAAATTACTTTTCATAAAAATAAAGAAGATAAAAACAACAAGCGTGATTTACTTTTAAAAAGTGAACCACACTTAATTGTACCCGTTTTTTACTATATATGCTTCCTATTTTCATAAAATAAGCATAGCATTATATTTTTTGCCAAATTTCCTTTTTTTCTATCAACATAGGCAAAAGATTATTTTTACCTTATTTGTAATTTGTCATTAGCTATTTCAGAAATTTTTTATGCCAACTGTAAAGTTACAAATGGCATAAAAGATTTCTATTATCTTATTTGTGAAATAATATTTGTTATAAAAAATTACTGTTATTCTATTTGTAAAGTTATACCATTTCGGTTTATTGAAGACGTATATTTTTTAGGTATTCTTTCAATAGTGCAAGCAGTAAGCCCTATATGGTAGAGAGAAACACGTCATATCCAACTCAAAATTGTATTATAAATACTATAAAAGAGTTCTGCTACTATATTTGTAAAATTACAAATGCAGTAGCAGAAATTTTCTTAAATTAAAATATATATAATAATTAAGCAGTTTACACGCAATATCCTACTATCCAGCTTGCCAAAACGCCCATCAGCGTTCCAATAACAATGCCTAAAATCGCAGTTACCATGCCCGAAAAAACGATTTCAGGGTTACGCATGACTTTTGCCACAGGGGGAATAAAAGGAGGTCCAAAAATACCTGCGGTAGAAGTAATGAGCATTGTGTCGGCATCAATTTTAAAGAGGTAAGCGAAAAAAATATGCAAGGTAATTGAGCCGAACACATTGCAAGTCATAAATGCGTAAATGTGCCAACTATAAGTAAATAAAGCTGAGAAGTCGGTGAGCGTGCCTAGCATCAGGCAAAAAATAAGCAAAAGATATTGTCCTGCTTCATTAGTTAGTGGTAATTGTTGAATGGGGCGATAAAAAGAGGCGGCTATCCCCAACATACTTACGCCTAAAATGATCGCAATGTCCGCTACTTTTTGATAACACAAAAAGCTGATTCCCAAAGAAACAAGCAATACACAAAGGGCTAATAATAAACCTATTACAATGTTTTTCACATCGGAAAAAGATACTTTATTTTCAGATTTATTTGCCTCTTCTTCAATAAATGATGAAGTAGAATAAATATATTTGGGAAGGATTAACGATAAAAAACGATGAAAAACCGTCATTAGCAATGCCAAATAAACGCCACAAATTGCCATGTCTGCTAAATTTGTTTGAATAAAAGTGGCATCGGGAATGTGCAATATCGTGGCTACAGCCGCCATATTCACGGTTCCGCCCACATAAACGGCAACCGCCAGCCCTGCAATGTGTTCAATGTGTGGAAGTTGATGTTTGAATAAAAGAGAACTAAGAATTGCCACAATCAGCACCGCAATTACCCCTAAAAAATAAGAAAAAATCGCACGCGGAGCTGCTTGCAACCAATCTTTTACCTTAGTAGAAAACAGAATCAAGGGTAATGCTAATACCACACAAATTCCCTTGCCTTCCTCTGCAAAATTATTCACTATCAAAGCGGTTTCTTGCTGATTTGCCCATAACAAGCCATTTCTCACCAACATTCCCACAAGATAGCAAAAAAATACCGCGCCCAGCCATTCGACAAAACGAAAGCGTTTTTCTGCCCAAAGTAACAAGGCAGGCATGAATAAATAGAAAATTGCCAAGAGGAATGGTATCATAGGTCTGCGAGGGCTTTACTTTTTAAATAAGCGGAGGTAAAAGAATAAGCAGCAACTTGCCAAAACCAAACGCTTGTGATGAGGAAGCCTAACCCAAAGCCGAGCAGCCCCAAAAAAGAAATTGCCATTGCCGATAACACAAAAGCCCATGCGCGCCAATAATAACTACCCATTTTGAGGATGGCTTTCAGGCAGTCAAGCGGTTTGGGGATAACTCGCCAGTCAAACGCAATACAATAGCGCGTCATATAACCTGGCACCAAGAGCGTCCCCATTATCCATAAGACAATCCCTAAAATCAATAAAGCGGGATGAGAATATTGTCTGTACAAAAACAACACACAGGAGGCAGGAGAATGATACAATACCATACCTGCTAAGGTAACTAAACCATGTTTCGTAATATTTCCAAAGTCTGACCAGCTTGGGAAAGGAGGCTCTCCTTTCAATAATTTATGGGTATAAATAATGCGATGCCCTAAATTTGCAATCCAGCCCCAAATGGGAATTAGTAGCAATGCAGCCCCAATCAAAACTTCTTTTTTGGAGGTGTTTGATTGCAAGGGAAAGGAAAAGGAGGCTTTTATGCCAAATTCAATCTCTTTGTTCATATTAATTCAAAGATTTTGGGCGGCTGTTTGCCAGTTGTTCAAAAAATTTCACGGTTTTTTCCCTTCTTTCTTTGGCATTGACATCAAAAAACCAAAAATGCTCAGTGTCGCCACTTCCCATAAAGGTTTGCATTGTGCCTTGTGATTTATGCTCTGCAATGAGCCAATTCACGACAATTTTGTAATTTAAGCGGTTTTTGAAACCAAAAGAAGCATTTCTATCTAATTGAAAATCAGGTTTCCCCATTTGAATTGCCGTTATCGGATATTTTACTAAGCCTGTAAATTTGGCTTCAGTCGTGTCTGTTTTGCTGCTTACAGAAACGCCTAAAATCGTAGGACGCAAATTTTCGGGCAAAGCTTTTACTGTTTCCAATGCCAAAATAGTGGCTGCTTTGTGATGCCCATGCGTTTGCTCAGTAGGTAATAGGCAAAAAATATAATCGTAATGATTTTTCTCAATCAACTGACGCAGGCTTTGTTTCACGGTATTTACGTTCCATACTTGCGTCAAAACGGTATCGGCATCAAGCGTATAATGCGTGTCTAATTGGTCATAAAAATGGATTTTATTGATTCCCACCCATTTACAACCTGCTTTTAGCTCTTTTTTGCGAATTTTAGGCAAATATTGCCGCCCTACCGCTTCTTTTGTAAGCGGCTGTCCGTATAGTTTTTCTGCCAAAATCGAATACTTGTATCCTGCTTCGCCATTCGTTACTACGGCAAGTTCTACTGTTCCGCCTAACTCTTGGGTAATTTTATAGACAGTAGCCGCACAACCAGACTCATCATCGGGGTGAGCATTGACAATCAACACTTTAGGCTGGGCAAAAAGTAGCCCATTGATTAGAAAGATGGCAAAAAACAATTTTTTCATGAGAAAATAAATTTGTCAAATTTACAGTTTTACTAATTCTTTACAAAATTTTGTCAAACAAAAAAAGCATGAAGTTCATAGAAAATATGTGTATTTTTGCATCTTAACATTCAATAAAAAATTTATTATGGCAAAGCAAAATAAAGAAAAGCAATATACAGAAGCTGAGTTAATTGTTACTTTTGGGCTAACTAGAACAGTCGGAAGTGATTCACATCCTCTTTTGCAGGAGTGGCTGCAAGCAGAAACGACACTTTCTAGCTCAGAAATAGAGCTGTTTGAGGATATTTATGAAGACGCTCACCAAAATATTGCAGGTTGGCAAGAGGAAGATTTGAAAATGAAATTTATCTCCTTTGTGCTTCGTTTAGGGCATCTCAAAAATAATCACCGCTATCATACTTATTTTGAAAAAACAGTTTTTGCCACAGTTACAGGCATTTTTCTCAAAACAAAAACTGATTTTATGGTTGCAAAAGGGGTGTTTAATATGCCACAAGTGCCTTATTTTCATTTTCAAGAATACAAACCACAACTGAATCCAACGGGCGAGTCAATGGCTCAACTGGTTGAGGCTTTTTTAATTGCACAAACCAAAAATGCAAATGGGAAACCGTTATATGGTTGTGAAGTGATTGGTAAACAATGGAGTTTTGTATTGATGGAGGGGGCAAAGTATTATGTATCAGATGCGTTTGATGCCACAAAACGAGATGAGTTGCTTCAAATTATTGCAATATTGCGAAAATTTAAGTTGATTTTAGAAACACACTTGTTGGACTAGCGAATGAACATGGCTTAGTGTCATTTTATTTTTTTAGATAGCCTGAAGTACACCAAAATAGTTACGATGGTAATAAGAATCAAGCCTATTTGCAGTACTAAAAGCCAAAGCTCAACCTCATGAAAACCACGAAAAAGAGCTACTGTAAGATACGAAGAAGCTGGCACATAGCCTAGCGAAATGATGAGCCAAGCTAAAAAGCAATTTAAACTAAGTCGATTGCGTGATGACATATTTTAAGAAAATAAAATGCGATATTTTTGCATTAAACTCGGTTGTTGGGCAAAATTTAAGGCAAATTGATGTGCATTTTTTGACCATTTTTGATAGGTTTCATTGTCCATTTCTACACAATTTCGAATGATTTGTTCCCATTTTGGTGCATTTTCCAATGAAATATCCCAACCGATTTCTTTCTCTGCAAGTTGCAACCAAGGCGTTTTATCACTAATGAGAACAGGTTTACCCGCAGCCAATCCATCAAAAATGGCATGACCAAAATTTTCACCCAAAGTAGGTAAAATGCTAAAATCATACTTATCATAGGCTTGCCCCAATTCTGCTTGTGAAACTGCTCCTTTAAAGCTCACTTTCATATTCGGCGGCAATTGTTCTATAAATGACTGGCAATGAGCGAGGTAATTTTCATCTTCCACCACACCGAAGACATCTAACACAACATTCCCCTTTATTGCCTTCAGCCTTTCCAAGAAAAAATGAAGTTGCTTTTTCACTGAAACGCGCGAAGCAAAAATAAAATGTACAGTGCCTGCCTGTTTATGATGTGTAGGCAAACTTTTTCGTACAGATTTAGGCAAATTTTGGACTTGTTCTATTTGGACTTGCTCGCCAAACCAAAATAGAATATCTTTTTTTTCTTGCTCATCTGTTGCCTGCCATATTATTTGCTTGTGAATCCCCAACCATCGAAATAAGGTCAAAAAACTACGTTTTTTGGTATAAGCAACCTTCATTGCGCCTTGCATCAACATTCCCCTTGGAGCTAAAACGATTTTTCCCTGTTGCGTTTTCCCATACAAAATCCACAAGGGAAAAAGCGTAAAAAACACAGAATACATACTGTTTAGGTAGAAATAGTCATAGCTTTCTGCGAGCAAAAGTTTTTTCAAATTGTGGTAAGAGAGTTCGTCTTTTGAAAAATAAAAAACACGACTATTGTATAAATTGACCCACTGATTTGCGGGAATATTGGGATAAGGGCTTGTTTCGTTCAAGTCCAAATTAGTTGTAACAATCGAAATTTCATAGTTATCAGAAAAGGAATGAGTGAAATTTGCCAAAGATTGAATGGGTCCACCTGCTTTGTAACCAGGTAAAAACCAATCCGTTAGAATTAATATTCTTTTTTTCATGCCTTGAAATTTTATTTGCAAAAGTACGATTATTTTTAAGGAAAAGGGAAGAAAAACTAAAAAGTTCGGAACTCATTAAAGAGCCCCGAACTTTTTATATCGCGAAGTTTAGCATTTTATTTTTCTTAAAATTTCGCTTTATAACGCTCATCTTTTACATCAGCAGATTTCACAAGTGCTTGCTCGATTTTGCTTCTGATAGAAGATTGTGCTTGTTGTTGTGCATTTTTTTGCAAATCTGCCAACATTTTATCATCAGCCGCAGCAGCTTCTGTAACAGCAGTAGGTTGAACGATATAAATACCATTTTTTCCTACAATCGTTTTAGAAGTTGTACCTTTAGCAGTACTTACTATTTTTCCTACCACGACAGGGTCGTTACCGATACCAGGGATAGCAGGCGTGTCGAAAGTAATGTCAGTAGCCGCAGAAACGAAAGCACCTGCACCATAAGCTTCTTTCATTTTATTCAAATCACCTGAAGTAATTTTAGCCAATTTGTCTAAAATCATTTTTGATTTTTTCTCATTGCGCACTTTTGCGGTTACTTCATCTTTCACATCTTCCAAATCTTTCACACCTTCCGCTTTTTTCTTGAATACTTGCGCAAATACATAAGCGTTTCCTTGACCACCATCTAAAGATTGAACTTCAGAAAAAGCCCCTTCTTTGTTTTCCAATGCCCACAAAATCAACTGACGCGCAGGCATACCCATCAACATTTTGGTATTTTTTTCTAAAGGTGCACTTTGTTTGAAACTTGACAACAAGTTCAACTCTTTTGCAGTTGCTTCAATGTCTTTTTTCGCTTGTGCTTTTGCGGCAAAATCATTTACCATAGAATATACTCCATTATTGGTTTCATCACTCACATCAATCGTTCTTGCCACTTCTGCCAACAAATACGTTTCTACCATTTTACCCGCCAAAGAATCAGGCATAGGAGGCATATTAGGATTTTGTGGTTCTTTACCCATTTTCATGTCCACCACTTTAAACAATTTATATGCACCGCCTGACAAAACAGGGCCAATCACCGACTTCATCGGTTTTGCTTTCAAGCTGTCTTTAATTTCAGCAGGAATTTGGTTAAGAGAAACGTAGTTATTTTTGTTATAAGGAGTTGAAGATTTGCCTGCCGTATAAACCGAGTCATCTTTTGCAGTAGCAAAGCCTTCATACCATTTCATCACTTTTTCTTTTGCCTTTACAGAGTCTTTTCCAGAAGGACGAACATCAAACTGCACATATTTGATAACGGTTGCTTCTTCTTGTTTGTATTCTTCAGCGTGTTTGCTGATATAGGCACGCAATTCATTGTCATCAACTTTGAGGGTTGAATCTACGATAGAAGCAAAATTTACCCCAAACACATTTGCAGTAACTTTGCGGCCACCTTCAATGTTTTTGCGTTTTGCCATTGCTTTTGAGCCTAAATACGCGCCCGAAATCAAGGTTTGATATTTTTCTTGCAAACGAGTTTCTGCAAGGTATTTTTCTAAGTTGCGAATCGCATCTTTTTGTTGTGCATTTCCACTTTTGGTTGCTTGTTGAAGGAAAGCAAGGACATCCTCTCCATTAAAGGCTTTGTTTTGTTCTTTAAAAAACTGCTCAAATTGTTGTTTTACAACTTGAGAAATATTTTTTCCTGCAAACATATCTACCAACTCGTCACCAGAAACGCCCAAGCCCAAGGCTTCGTATTCTGTTTTATACACTTTTTCAGAAACCAACTGATTCCAAACTTGGTCTTGAATGTTCATGCGCATTGCCTCATTCAAAGTTTGCCCTTGTGTTTGATAGTTTTTCTCCACCTCATCTAGTTTTGCTTTGTATTCTTTATAAGGAATCGCTTCTCCTTTGATAAAGCCTACATCAGGAACACCAGAACCCGTCTTCCCTGTATAGTCGAAAGCTGAACTTACAATAAATGCTGCCAATGAAATCGCTATGACACCGACTACGATGCTGATGTTGTCACGAATCTTTGCTAAAATTGTCATAACCTTATGATAAATTAATATTTGTTAAAAAATAAAGGAATAAAAGTGAAATTATTTTGTTGGGAATTAGTCAATAGCAAAAACTAAGCACACTTTTATTTTAGGGGTGCAAATTAAATGCTTTATTGTCAATATTCAAAGCAAAAATAGGCATTTTCGTAGAAAAAGTGCTATTTCCTTTACAACCTTTGCAAATCAATCATCTCCAACAAAGCCACAGCCGCTTCGCAGCCCTTGTTTCCGAGCTTTCCACCTGCGCGGTCGAGGGCTTGTTGCTGCGTATTAGGCGTAAGAACCCCAAAAATCACAGGCACTTCGTAAGTGAGGGAAACGTCCATGATACCATTTGCTGCCGCTTGACAAATAAAGTCAAAATGTCGCGTTTCTCCTTGAATGACGCAGCCCAAGCAAATCACGCCATCTAAAGGCTCGTATTTGTTGAAGCACATGCTCGCGCCCATCGGTAACTCATAAGAACCCGGAACGTTTACGCGGTAAATATTTTCGATAGCAAGGCCCGCAGCGAGTAATACCTCTACTGCGCCTTGAAATAACGCTTCTGTTACTTCAGGATTCCATTTACTAACGACAATCGCTACACTGTCGTGGCTATGCGCCTTGCCGTCAGTGTAGCGAATATTTGAGAGGTCATGCCCTGTATTAGTCATTGCTTACTCTACCTAGGTATTTATCAATTGATTGCGCTTCTTGGCTTTTTGAATATTTCTCCTTCACTTGCTTGTACAATTCAGCAGCTTTGTCTTTTTTGCCTGCATCTTCATACGCCAAACCTGCACGAACCATGAAATAAGGTTTTAATTGGTCATCTTTTTCAGAAGTAACACCTGCTGCTTTTTCAAACAAAGCTGCGGCTTCTGCCATTTTTCCTAAATCTTCATTTGCACTCGCCAAAGAAGCATAAGCCATTACCGAAGGAAGATTATTTCCTTTGTCAAAATTTTCCAAATATTTGATACCTTCTGCTGTTTTACCTTGACGAAGGTAAATTTGCCCAATATAATATTTAGACAAGTTGCCTACTTTTGTGCCACTAAATTCTTTTTCTACTGCCAAAAAGCCTTTGGCTTTTCCATCACCATTTAGGGCTTTTGCCAAAGAATCTTGTTGGAAATAATATTCTGCTTGGAACATCGCCGCTTGTCCTTTCACATTATTCCCATCTTTGATTCCATTCCAATACAGATAGCCAACCACTAATAACGTAAGCAGCACTCCCCCAATGAGGAGCATTTTGCCATTTTTCTCCACAAATTCTAGCACCGCACCTTTTTCCTCTACTGCGGTTGCGCCATCTCCTTTTACTTCTTCCAAGTCAATATCAACGTCTGGATTTACAATTTTTGCCATTTTGATTTATTTTTTGTCAGCCGAAAAGCTGCGTAATACGAATGATTTCATTAACGGACTGCAAAACAAATAAATATCTTGAAATTCTACAAATATTTTTTGTTTTTGAGGGAGAAATTTACCAACAGATTTAAAAAAATAGCTTCTCTCCCTAATTCTCCACTTAGGTGCTAACCTCTAAGCCGAGAATCAGGAATCCTTTATTCCACCTGCAATTTTCCGTAGCCCACCATTTTATCCCGTTCAAAAATTTGATAAAAATACAAGCCCTGTTTTACTTGCAAGCGCACAAGCGTGGACGCTTGCAAATCAGCTTGTTGTACTTGCTGCCCAAGCGCGTTATATAGTAAAAACCTCGCCGCTTTTATGCCTTGCGGCAGCTCTATATTTACTTCATTTTGCGCGGGATTGGGATAGACTTTTATTTGCTTACTGTTTACCGCTAACTGATTACTGACCGAGAGGGTATCACAAGGACTACCTTGTAAGGCACCCAAGCGATAGTTAGGGAAGTTTGCCATGCCGTAGCATTTATAACCCTCTAATAAAAGTGCGTGTTGTTCAAAATTACAGGCTACCCCCTGACTATCTGGCGAATGAATAACGTGCAGATAGGGAGTTCCATTCGTGGTGGACACATAGATTTTGCCATCGGGAGCATTTTGCATGAGGTAGAAAGCAGTAGGTAAAGGTACATAAGGCGGCGGCGGCGTAAATCCATCATAATGCGCAATGTGAACAACAGAGGAATCAACGTTTGATGAAGTGAGGTCGTATTGATATAAATCTTCTCCCATATTTAGGTAAATATAACGGGAATTAGGCGAAAATTCCATCCCAAAGGAAGTCCAATTAATAGCAGGACATAGCAAAGTTTCCTTGAAAATCAACAATCCTAAGCACCTATCAAAATCATAAATATCTAAGTAACCTTGAAGTCTTGCGTATTTAGTACCATCAGGAGAAAATGCCGCCTGTCCAGGTCCCATTCCTCCCCCACCTGTTAGCAGTGTTTGGCTACCCTCCTCTGTCACTCCTGATGGGCTTATTAATACCCTTCTTACTGTACTTGTAACTCTTTCAGGAATCAATACCCACCAATCTCTACCATTTCCATGTTTACAAGCAGTAAGCGTACCCGAAATAAAATCCCCTGTAACCGCAGGTGCGTTTTTTACAGACACATAACCATTTGGGTGGGCTGCATCAAAAGTAACAATAGAATAGTAATAAGTAGGGGCATAATAGACCGTAGGGTTGCCAGGATTGGTAAGTTCCTTATAATCGCAGTGAAAAACATAATACTGCATACTATCTCCAGGCATTGGCAAACAAATAGAACTTTGTGCAATATACGAACCATGCTGCCAATTATTTGTATTTCCATTCGTTAGGCTTAGCCCTACACTATTTTGTAAGGTATCGCCTGTGCTATCAGCTATCATAAAAGAGTTGGTATAAAACAAAAACTCGCCTTTTGCGGTACTCATTGCAGCCATCGTTACCCCTAAGTCTATGGGCAGACAAATGGGGCGCATTTCTAGGGTGTCGTGTGTGAAGGACATTTGTGTACCTATGTAAGTGCTATCGCCAGCATAGCAGGTTTGGTAGCCAAAAACCCAGTTATTATCGTGCTTTTGAGCAAAAATAGCAGATGCAAAACAGAGAATCGTGGATAGTAAAATAATCTTTTTTTTCATTTGTTTTGAAAATAAAAGAACGCGCTTACAACAAAAGGTTGCAAGCACGCCTTGTGAATCGTTATTTTAAGAAGATAAATTTATCCACAGCAAGTGTTTTCCCTTGTTGTGATACTTTCAAATAATAAATGCCATTGACAAAATTGTGAAGGTCTAATAGCATTTCTTCTTGTCCTTGTGCAAAAACTTCAACTTTGCATAAAAGCCCTAATGCGTTATAAATTTCCACCTTTTTATCTTGTTCGCAAGGAACGTTAAGGCGAAGATGGAGTAGGTCTTGCGTGGGATTGGGGTACAACTCCATTACTTTGGGGCTGATAGCAGGCTGGGACTGCCTCCAAATCACATTGTTAAGCAAACAAAGGCTGTCGTCATCAAAATTAGGTAGGTCGTATTGCGAAGCATATAAAGCTCTTGCTTCATAGACTGCCGAACCACCTACATAAGGGCATTGCCACATAATAGCAGAAATATTTTGCATCTCGCTTTCGCTCAAAGTTCTTCCCGCTTCCAACTTGTACAGTAATCTGTCCACAGTTTGTTGGTTAATTTCCCATGTTTCATTTACGCTCAAAGTATTCACTGCATCAACCAAATCATTTTCTGCCGTTTCTCTTTGTAATTGATGTACAGTTCCCATTTGTAATAAGATAGCACATAAACTATTCGCATTTGCCCTGATGCCTTGCGCAATTTGGTTGAGGGAATCTAAACTTGCGGAATCCGTAGTTACTTGAAGAAGGTTGTCTATGAAACGTAATTGTGTTAACTGGCTTCTAAAAGCTGTTTGCATACTATCTATTACGACTATCATAGAATCGGAAAGACTAAACTCGCTTTCAGCTTGTGTGCGTAAGGTGTGAAATTTTCCTATGTTTTCATTCAAAACTGCTTGGTAGAAATTCAACATCAAAGGATTTTGCTGCAAACTTTCATCTTGAGACAATCTATCAAACAAATCTCTTAATAACATACTTCTAGGCGTTCCTTCATACATTTCCCAATCCAAAGAATCTAAGGTTAACAAAGAGTCTATCAAATTCAACTGCGCAATTTTGGCATATTCAGCCCCACAATTTAAAGTAGTATTACAAGTAGAGTCTGTACCAGGGAATAGATAGGGGTTAAACCAAGCAGGAGGATTGACAAAACTTGCAGGATTAGGGTATAAGTTAAAATTGGTGGTATTTTTCACCCAAAAAGCATTGTTGTTTACAGTTTGCTGGTAGGTAAAATAGGCAAGTGGGTTCGTTGATTGAGTGAGTACAGTCAAATAATGGGCTGCTATTGAGCCAGTGCTTGCATAAAAACTTGATGCAGGAGACCATTTATTTCCTTGTAACTGCTGTTCTCCCAAGATAGTCCCTGTGTCGTAATTCACTCTGACACCTGTATTATGTTCTCCTATGGAATTACCTCTCATTCGCGTATTTCCACAAACCATATTAAAACGAAAGCCTACACTTGATTTATCTGTACTGTTACAAACATAGCTTGAGTTCGTTGTATTACTCACATCAATAGCCGTTTTATTAAAATTATAGGCTACCCCCAATACATGATTGCAGTTTAGGTCAAGTTCTGTGCTATTTTCTAGCACAATTCCCCTTTGATTGCTCACAAAAGCAGGAAGGTTAATGTCATTATCTCGTAACCGTGCGTGGCTTAGGTTCAATAAATGAATTCCTTTGGCATTATTTCCATGAACTGTTACATAATTATGATGCAAAAAAGGCTTAGATTTATCTAAATTATATTTTTTTGCCCCTAACGAAACTACATAAATTCCCGCTCCGTTTGATGTAGAGTTGTTTATTGTATTATACGAGACTGTAATTTGGGGGCACGAGTTGTTGTTGAACAAACAAATTCCGTAATTGCCCGCCCCAATTAGATTATCGTGAAGAAAAATATTTCGATAACTTGTGTATTCCACTTTAATGCCATAATTACTCGCACCCATTCGGTTATTAGAAGCCTCAACTTCTACCCCTATTGCATGAATCCCTTGTTCGCAGTTATCAAAACTTATAGGGGAAGATAATGTATTCCCAAAACCTACTTGCGTTAGGGGTGTATTTACAAAATTGGCAAAACCAAAATAATTACGTGTATAAATCGCAGTCCCTCCAGATTCATTCGTGGCGATATAAAACGGGTGCGAAGTAGGTAAATTCAAATAATCCATATCCGTAAGAATGTCTTTAAACCTGCATTTGGCAATTGTTAAAGTAGTGTATTTGGCATTGATTCCTGCGTGGAGGTTTTCGAATAGGTTTTCGTTGTTGCTTCCATCTAACGTTAAACCTGTTGTCATTCTGTGCAAACGAAGTCCTAAAAAGGGACGGTCTATTCCTACAGGGTTGATGATAGGCGGTTGATTAGCAAACTGATAATGTTGTTTGAAGAGTGTACTGCTAGTATTCAAGCCTATAAAGGTACAATCCACGATTTCCATCAGAATATCGTGAAAATCGCCTTGCGCAAAATTGCTAATATCGGGTACAGATACGCCTGTATAGCAGTTTCGGAAAGTAGTATGATGCAAGTCTATTTTTGTACCGATGATTGCCTCCCCTGTGGCAGAGGTTAATTCTACACCATAGACGGCATCGGCTACTACACAATTTGTCAAAAATAAGCCGCTACTATTTCCTAATTTGATGCCTTCCCACATAAAAGCAGAACAAGTATGAAAATACGTAGTGTTGAAATCCGCTACGTTTGTAGGTAAAATTTCTATTCTCGCGCCTTCTTCCATGATCACGTTCACAAAGTTGCCATTTGTAGGAGCAGGAGGTGAGGTAAAAAGCTGGTCTATCACAAAAGTTCCCTTAATGTGTAGGCACTTTAAGGAATTGTTAGGATCCATAAAGTCCATAAAATCTTGTTCTGTTAAGGCATCTGTTAAAGTAATTGCCCCATTTGTTGTACCAATTTCGGCAAAACTGCTGCAATTACAATAATCTACATGGATAAGAATAAAGGAAGTACCCCCATCAAAGCCATTTGCGCATTGAGGTACATAAGAAAACACCGCCCAACGTTGAAAATTGGGGTTTGCTTGCCATTCAAAAGAGGTATTTGTTAGGTTAGAAACCGTACCCGCAGCAGGCGTATAAGAAACAAATTGGGTCATTATTGCGCCATTTGCATTCAAATCGTTGAGCAAAGGCTCTATTAATAAAGGAGGGCTATTTACTTCCAACCGAAAAGTATCACAAACAGCAACCACATTACATTCAGGTTCACAATCAGTTTGATAGGTATGTAAAAGTCCTGTCATGGTAGCAGCGTTGGAGTTTGTGTTTCCCCAAATAGGCGCACTAGAAGAAGCATCTGCAGGAATAGTATAGCCTAAATTACATAAAATGTTTTTTTCAATTTCGTTGGGGTGGCGTTCAAACTGCCCTACTTGGAAACCAGGTGACATAACATAACCTGTAGGATAGGGTGGTCCAGTGAAACAAGTGAGATGCCCTTGCTGAAAAGAAGCATTAGGGGTTGGCTCTTGTGTAACGGTAGTACTGTTATAAAATATGGAACCTAAAGTATTGCAACCAACATTTAAAGCAGGAGGGGTTGTTGCACTCCAAACGCCCGCATTTTGTTGGATAAAGGGTTGAAAAGGGGGAGGTGTATTGTAGGTTAAATATTTTTCAAAACGTGAAAAGTAGCCTGTTCCTCCAGTTGCAATCCCTAAAGTATGCAAAGCCTCGTGTAGGATAATGGAATAAAAATCATATTCCCCCTTTAAAAAGGCGGGGTCAAAACTAGTAGTTGGAGGAGTAGTCATATAATGAAAATCAAAAGCAGGATTGATTCCGATGTTGCCATGTGACATTGGAGAAACATTCATCCCTATTCCAAGTGGATATTGTAGGTAAGAATCGTAACCCGAAGTAATTGTTTTTTGCGTTTCGGCATCTAAAACAAGTTGAGAACTACTAGCGGGAAAGGCATAGTATGTCTTTGCTTGCGCAAGACTCAAAGGTGAACTAGTTCCTTGGTCAAAAGTAATATTTACTCTGCCTACGTTCGTGGGGTTAATATCATACAAAAAACCCGAAAGGTCTTGAAATACTTCGCAAATTTTATTTCGCCTCACTTCCCCTGCTGATGGAGAGAAGGGATTGCTAGGGTCTGAAGGACTTGCGTCTGAATAAAACATTTGAGAGGTAAAATGTAAGGTAAACATTCCTGCTACGCAAGTGTAAGGATAAGTGGTTGATGTAATTTGTAAAGAGGGAACAAAATACTCCTTCCCCTCATTATCCAAAAACCTTACAGGTGGTGGGCTACCTTTCCAATCTATCGTATCTAGTTGATAGTTTTGCCCTGTGCCGCAAAACTGCGCCCGAAGCGAAAAGGGAAATAGGGTTAACATAAACAAAAAGAATAAGCTAAGACCCAAACGAACAGTATGCAAATGGCTACATACACCCTTTTTATTATTACTATTTTCGTAATAATGAGGGGGGGGGATTAATGAGAATTGGAATTGTTTCATAAACGAAAAGGTTTATTGTGAATTATCTATTTTCCAAGAGCTAGGAAAAGCAAAGATAAATAAAAGCACGGGAGAAATGCAAGGGGAAGGTGGAAAATTTTCGCATACATTCCTCTTTTTCAAGTTGTCGAGGAGATAATAGTTGAAATTATTTCCCGCGCAAACCTCCACCAACCTTTCCATTCTTCTGACTCGCTAAGTACTTCATTGTGAAACAAAATGGTGAAGATGCCACCGTATTCTTGGGTTGTTTTTATTAAATGTATGACTTCTTCGGTTGCTTTTTCAGGGGAATAGGCGAGATAATGTTGCAGGCTTCTGTCCATGACCAAAGTAGGGTGGAGGAGTAAATTTGTTTCGGTTTCGGTAGAAAGGTCGTAATAGAGGAAAGGGATTGCCGTACCATTTGGGAAGCCGATGCCTTTTTGCAGGCAATAAGAATATTCGTGTCTGATACCTTGTTTATATAGGGCTTGAAAAGTTTGGGGGTGATGGTATTTTAAGAAATGTTGGCGGCTATGGGTAATTTTTGTACCTAGTATTTTTTCAAGTTGCTGAATTTCAAAGGCAATTTGCTTTTCATTTTCCGAAGAAGTGTAGGAAGGATGTATGCCTACTGCAAATCCTTGTTGATGAATCGTTTTGATGAGTTGTTGATAAGCAAAATGTTCATAAGTATAGCGCGTATCCCAAACAGAACCGCGATACAAAAGAAAAAAGAAGCGTGTTTTTTCTTTGGGACAAAGCGCGAATACCTCTTCGAAAGTATGATACACATCTTTTTGATGCACAAAAGCCGCCCAACGTTCTTTTATTTTTCCCCCATTTCCCTTGATTATATCTTTCAACAAACCGCCAACTTGAACATGAAAAGGCTTAAACTTATATTTCCAAGGATTATCCACGTCAAAAGTAATTTCATAGTCAAAACTTTTTTTTCGCTCAATTTCAGCTTGCATCGCAGGCGGGAAATGCGCTTGCAACAGTTGTGCATATTTTTGCAAAATCGGATAAGGCAAACACGCGAGTTGATAACTCAAATATGCCTGCTCTTGATACCTATTGTGCGTATCTAGTTGTGGATTTTCGTATTTTTCTACCTCTGTAAGCAGAAAAAAAATGGCAGAAAAAATATCAAACGACAAAGCATTTTCGCTTTCACCTTGATAATAAAGGTAGGGAATTTCAGCATCGGTAAAAAGTGAAGGCATAACTTTTTCTCCAAAAAGTAATCCACAATTTGGGACAGAAAAACATTCAGGCGAAGGAATCTCAGAAGTATAATTCAAGATAAAGCTCCCGTCCCCTCCCCTATTTTCGCCAAAGACTCGCACTTTGTAGGAAATTCTATACACTTTTTCAAATAACCATTTCAAAACGTAATTTAAACGGTCACTGGGTTGTTTTATCCATATTTCTACCATAAAATAAATATTTTTTTAAAAAAAACGCCCCGATTTTCATTGTATTTCATATTTATTACTAATATTGCCAATGAATTGGTAAAGTTCAAAAAAAATGCTTGTTTTGAAGGGTTTTCTTTGGGAAAAATAAAAAAATTTCCCTAAAAATGCCCAAACAGCAGGAAATATATTTGAAAAAAATAATTATTTACCATATTTGCGGCATGATAGCAAAGTTGAGCTTTTTGGGCGAGTTGGGTTATCTGCTTTTTCAGACGATAAGCAATTTTCCCTATCTCTTCGCTGACCGAAAACGGGTGATGGCGCAACTTGAATACATAGGTGTGCAGGCAATTCCTTTGGTGCTGTTGATTGGCTTATTTGCAGGGACAATTATTGCTTGGCAGGGAGCTTATCAATTGCGCAACATTGCAAGCTTTTCTTTATTAGGTGGGCAAGTTTGTAGGGTAATTGTGATGGAAATGGCACCTGTTTTAACGGGTTTGATTATGAGTGGGCGAGTAGGAGCTTCTATGACAGCAGAAATTGGAGCGATGAAAGTGTCGGAACAAATAGATGCCTTGAAAATTATGTCTATTGACCCGATTCGATACATTGTGATGCCACGCTTTTTCGCGCTTATGTTGATGATGCCTGTGCTTACTTTGTTTGCGATGATGACGGCGATTGTGGGTTCTTTCGTAATTTCTAATTTTTTCTTGGAAATTACCGCCTATAACTTCCTTCATTCTATTAAAACCTATTTCTATTTGCAAGATTTAGCAGGCGGATTAATCAAATCCTTCTTTTTTGGCGTAATCATTGCTTGGTTAGGTTGCTACTTAGGAATAAAAACCACAGGCGGCACAAAAGGCGTAGGAGAGTCCACTATCCAATCTTTTGTTTATGCTTCTATTAGTATCTTGGCAAGTGATTTTTTGCTGTGGATTGTACTCTTTTAAACAGGGAACAGTAAACAATTAACAGTAAACAGTGAATAACTGATAACTAATAACTGAGTAATTAATTAATTGAAATATATAAAACCTTTAAGTTACATTTATAATAATATGATGACAAGGCTACTTCAACGGGTTATTTCCCCCATCCTCATCTTTTGTTGGGTTGCTTTGCCTTTGCTTGCGCAAGCACAAGGTAACAATCCAAAATTGGATAAAATTGTAAGAAAAGCAGATATGTTGTATGCTACTTACAAATTAACGGAAGCTGCGCAGGCGTATCAAGAGCTTTTGAATGCCGACCCCTCTAACTTTCATGCTGCATATCGCATGGGTGAAATCAGTACACGTATTGGCGATTTTCGTGAAGCACAAAGATGGTATCGTCAGGCTTTGGACATTAACCCCGAAGCAAACGACACCGCTTACCTCAAACTAGGGATTACTTACAAACGTTTGGGGAATTATATGAAAGCAAAAGAGTCTTTCTTGATGTTCCAACGCAAACACGCAAACAAAGAAGATGATTATTTTAATCGTGCAACCCGCGAAATTAAAGGTTGTGATTTTGCAGAAGAGCAAATTGCTCCAGGCAAAAAACCTCAATATCGTGTGGATACCATGGCGAATGTAAACTCGCTTTCGATTGATATGTATCCTTCTGTGCTTGACCAAAGACAACAAGATAAATTTTTAGTGTTTACCTCGCATCGTTTAGATGAAATTCCAGCAGGAGGAAAACCCAAAAAAGGGAAAAACGACAACTATCAAGGGTTAAATGATGGTTGGAGTGATTTGTTTATGTCTGTAATGGAAAATGACAGCACATTTACAAAACCTGTAAGATTTGGCTCTCCTATAAATACGGAAAAAAATGATGGGAACAGCTCTTTCACGGGTGATGGTTTGACTTTGTATTATGCTTCTAACATCAAATCGGTGAAAGATGGTGCAGAAACAAGCCTTTTCCAATCTCGTTATGATTTCCAACGCAAAATGTGGGGCAAACCTGAGGCGTTAGATGGCGTAAACGGAAAACAGTTAGTTGTAGTAAATACAAAAGGGAAAACCAAAGAAATCCCAAGTACTGACTTGCAACCTAATGTTTCTAAAGATGGTATGACGCTTTGTTTTGTTTCTAACCGCGATGGCGGAAAAGGTGGAAAGGATATTTGGATTTGCAAACGTACAGGAACAGGCTGGAGCGCACCTGTAAATGCAGGTTCTAACATCAATACGGCTTTTAACGAGGTTTCTCCTTATTTGAACGAAGATGGAACAAAACTTTTCTTCTCTTCTGAAGGTCATGTTGGCTTTGGTGGATATGATTTGTATGTTTCTACTTTGAACGACAATGGCGAATTTGGCGAGCCTGTAAACTTAGGTCATCCTATCAACTCTAGCTACGACGACCATGCGTCTATGTTCTTCAACAACGATTCTTTGGCATATTTCACTTCTGACCGCCCAGGTGGAAAAGGTCGTGATGACCTTTATCGTGCAAAATTCATCGTATATCCTTATCCTGAGTTGACAGTTTCTGTACAAGGTACTTTGCGTGATAGAGAAAACAAACAACCTATTCAATTTGGTACAGCTATTTTGTATGAAGTACAAGAAGATGGGACAATTGCAGAAGTTGATAGATATGAAACTGACCAAACAGCACGTTACTCTTTTACATTGGAAGAAAACAAGCGTTATAAAATCGTGGCAAATGCTAAAGAATATTTGGCAAATGAAACTTCTTTCGCAACAAACAGTATTTTCCCTTGTAAAGAAAGAGGCTGTCCTAACCAAAAAGTGCGTTTAGAGAAAAATATCGACATCGAGGTTGAGCCTATCGAACTCACCATCAAACCTATCGTATTGCAAAACATCTATTACGATTATGATAAATATTATATTCGTGAAGATGCAGCACAGGAATTGAAAAAATTGGCTGAGGTGTTGAGAGGAAACCCACAAATTACGATTCAAATGGGTTCTCATACAGATACAAATGGTGGTGAAGACTATAACAAAACGCTTTCTGAAAATCGTGCGAAAGCTGCAGTTCAATATTTGATTGACGTAGAAAAAATT
>JBJXHA010000122.1:0-14944 GCA_046160275.1 Bacteroidia bacterium
TAAAAGTTCCTAAAAAAATATTTGGAAGTATAATAAATTCTCCCTTATTTACCCGCAGAATTAATAGCCATCACATTATTCAATTTGTCAGCGTATGAAAACAGTTGAAGCAGCTCCTGCAAAGGAATTTTTGAGAGTAATTATAGATAATTTTACTCGTTACAAAATGTTGGGTGACAAAACGTTTGCTCAATTGGATGCAGATGCCTTTCATTTTCAATTCAACGAGGAATCCAATTCTATTGCGACTTTGATTCAACACGTTTCGGGAAACCTCGTTTCGCGTTTTACGGATTTTCTTACCTCTGATGGAGAAAAAGAAAACCGCAATCGTGATAAAGAATTTGAAACGCATGATTATAGCGCAGAAGAGTTGCTCGAAATTTGGGAAAAAGGCTTTGAGGTACTCATGGCGAGCCTATATGATTTGACTGAAACGGATATGACAAGAATCGTCTTTATTCGTTCAGAACCTCATACCGTAATCGAAGCACTCCTGCGAAGCATTGCCCACATTTCGTATCATGTAGGGCAAATTGTGCAATTAGGCAAATGCGTAAAAAACAAAGCATGGGAAACGCTAAGTATTGCCAAAGGCGAGTCTGAGATTTTTAATCAAAAAATGAAAGAAATGCAAGATATTGAAGAGGGCGAAAACCTTGAAGAACTTGAGAGCGAAAACGAGGCTTCTTCACAATTATAAACAAAAACAGGTATCAGCAAAAGCTAATACCTGTTTTTTTTGTTAAGAGAAAGGGGGAAGGTTGGTTCTATTATCTTAAATAAACTATGTGTGTCTTGATTATTGATAGCTATTGAAAGAGCCTGCATCTGCAAACATTAACTCTGTATAATTGATGTTTCTGCCTGCTTTGCTTGTGAATTTATCTGCGGTAAGCGTTTTAGCGATAGCAAGAGAAGCTTTTTCATTTGAACGAAACGCTGCACCTGCTGTTGTTGTCATTGTACCTTTTACCGTGAAAGAAGCGTTTGGATTCACTTGGATTTGTGCATAATTTTGAACATTTCCTTTTACTACATTCTCACCATACATTTGCATATTTCCTTCGTTGATAAGGTTTTTGTTTACAGTAAAAGTAGCTCCTTTTAAGTTGAAAAATGAACCATACAAGCCGTTTGCAAAAGATTCAACCAAAAGATTTGCAGAGATGCCATTTTCAACTTTTCCTTCGTTCTCCAATTTCGCCAAGTTGCTATCGCCATTGTTTACAAAAGTACCACCTTTTTTCACAGTGATTACATTTCCATTTCCATAAAGCGTAGCTCCTAATACTACTTCCATTTGTCCTTTTACAATTACTTCAAAATTGTTGAAATAAGCGTCTGCTTGAATGTAAACGCGGTTATTTTCTTCAATTACGTTACCAGGATAAGTTGGCGACCAGTTTGCTGGATTCTCATACGCATTGTCTTCCATTCCTAAGAAATAGAAATCTGTTGCTTGTGCTGTGAAGGCAACTAAAATGAGGAGTGCAAATGTCGTTAGCTTTTTCATGATTTCGTTTGATTATTGTGATACAAAGGTAGAAAGTTTTTAAATACAATCCAAATATTACATCAACTTTTTTTCACTTTTTTTGAAAAAACTTACTTTTACTTCAAAAATAGCACTTTTTTCGCATTGGATACATCGAAAATAGGTATATTTTTTTTGTTTCTTACAACAAAGAGTGAATTTCTGATGTAAGTAAGGGCAGGTAAGTAAATGCTTGTATTGTGTATATAAATGCAGTTTTTAGATAATCATCTCCTGAAATTAGGTTTTACGACCTATCAAAGATTGAAAAAATTGATAGATAGCTTTTGGCTTCTTTTTAAATTATAACATTTTTTAGAAAGTTATTTCAAATAAACATACAAAAATGTAATAATACGATGTAATTTTATATATGTGTAATAAAGAAATTTTAAGGGGAAGGCTAAACAGCAAAAAAAGCATTCGCCGAGCGATGAAACTTTTCAATTTCATGGCTCGGCGAACAAAAATTATTTAAACAATCAGAAAAATTACAACAAACTTCTTTGGCGAACAATTTCTGACAAAACCATTCCCACAGAAACGGCAACATTTAGTGAGCCAATTTTACCTTTCATCGGAATTGTCGTTTTTTGTTTGCAGGCTTTGAGCAAACTGCTGGAAATTCCTTTTTCTTCAGAGCCAAACACGAGGCAAGTCGGTTCAGCAAAAGAAATATCATAAAAAGGTTTACTTGCTTTTTCGGTACAAGCTACCAGTTGGATTCCTTCGCTTTGGAAAATATGCGCCACATCGGTAAGGTGATGCTCGCGGCAAACAGGCAAATAACTCAAAGCTCCCGCCGAAGTTTTAATCGCATCAGCATTAATAGGTGCGCTGCCTTGAGTGGGAACAATAATCGCGTGTGCGCCCATACATTCTGCCGAGCGAGCAATTGCCCCGAAGTTACGAACATCTGTAATTCCATCTAAGATAATAAATAAGGGCATTTCTCCTTTATCCATCACCTTTTTTAGCACCGTTGCCACATCGTAATAAGCAACCGCAGCCATTGCCGCAATCACGCCTTGATGATTTCCCGTAGGGCAAAGGCTTTGAATTTTTTCGGCAGGCACTACTTGACAAGGGATTTTTGCTGCTTCCGCCAATTCCTTTAACTTGTGAATCGTTTCGGCTTGCTTATCTTTCTGAATCCAAATTTTTTCAAGCTGTGCGCCCGCTTGAATCGCCTCCTCTATGGGGTGAACACCATACAACAAATTAAAATCTGTTTGTGGCTTGCGTGGTGGAGTTTTATACATATTCCTATTTTTTTGCAAAGATACAGAAGATTTGGGAGCAAGTTCGCTTTTTTCCTAACTTTCACTAAGTTTACCCAAAAGAAACTGATTCATAAAGCCTATAAAATGGCTAGTTCCTTTCGATGAAGATAAAATGTATGCGGTTTTGCCTCGTTTTTTCACAAATTTTAAAAAAATTGCTTATCCTACTACAAAACGCCTTTATTTTAAGCGATACCTTTATTATAGGACTGCCAACCAATCAATTCTTTTTGTACCTTTGCATTTTCAATTGCCGCAAAATGATGAGAAATACCGTTTTTCTTCTTTTTTTATTGTGTTCTATGCGTATTACTTTTGCGCAGGTTAGTATGCAAGATTCTTCTATTAACATGATTACGCTTCACACAAGCTATCAAGGGCTTGTGCCAATAGGCGTAATGGCTGACCGCTTTGGCTTTACCTCGACTTTGGGGGGAAAGGTCGGCTATAAATTATCAAATAATTGGTATGCGACCCTAGGGTTTAGTGCCTTATTTGGAGGACAAGTGAAAGAAGATTCCATTATTAATGATGTGTTGGCAAGTAGTGGCTTGGCAATTGGAGCAAATGGCTCGTTTTTGCCTGTTCGCTTGCAACAAGGGGGTTTTATTGTGCCTGTTTCTATTGGAAAAACGATTCCCTTATCTTTTAGCCCCAATAAAAACTCAGGTTTGTATGTAGAATTGGGTGCGCAATTTATCCAACATCGAATTGACATTTTAACGCCAAGAGATAGGGTGTATATTCTTTCTAAACAATATGAAAAAGGCTACGACCGCCTTACAAATGGCATTGGCATCACCGAAGAAATTGGCTATCGTTTGTTTTCTAACAACGGCTATTGGAATTTTGAAGCGGGTTTTGCTTTTTCTCAAAATTTTACCCAAAATCGCCGCCTTATCAACATTGACACAGGTTTGCGTGATGAAACAAAACGCCTAGACTTATTACAAGGCTTTCATGTAAGTTGGATTTTACCTATTTTTAAGCGTGCGCCCAAAAAGGTATATTATAATTAAAGCCCCTCATTTCTATTGATTGAAATAAATGCAAACATCAGAGCGAATAGATTATTTAGACAGCGTGAGAGGCTTGGCTGCTTTTAGTGTGGTCATTTATCACTTTATTGGTTGGAAATGGGCGGATATGCTTCGTACAAAACTTGCCTTTTTCATTTTTAATGGAAGTGATGCGGTTTCGCTGTTTTTTGTCCTAAGTGGACTGGTTTTATCCTTGAAATATTTTCGCAAAAAAGAAAACCCTATTGAAATTACTTCTACCCATTATTTACAATATGTAGTAAATCGAATTTTGCGTTTGCTACCGCCTTTTATCGTTGTCTTTTTTGCTAATTACCTTTACATTCATGGCAATACGATGGGGCTGGTCTTTTTTAAAGACATTATTAGAAATGAATACTTTTTTTGGTATGAATTAATTTTGATGCGTGGAAAAAACGTCACTTACACACCAGGCTGGACATTAGGAATTGAAATTGCCCTTTCCTTTTTTGTACCGATTGGTGTAATGCTCATTCGCCAAGAAAAACGCTTGTTTGCTTTTGTGATTGGGGCATTTTTATTGGCAGGAGGCGGCTATTATTCAGGCTTTTTGTTCCATTTTGCCTTGGGTATTTGGATTGCTTTTCATTTCGATACCATCAAAAATTATCCATGGAAAGAAAGCAAATGGTATCGTTATCGTTACCTCATTTATTTCCTTGTGTTTGCCTTGTTTAGCTTGCGTCATGTTGGGAAACTCATTGATTTTGGCAAAATTATGTTTGCAGTGTGGGGACTTCTAGGCTTAGATTGGTTTCATTTCACAGCACTTGGGGCTGCAGGAATTTTAATAGCTTGTATTCATTCTCAAAGATTGCAAAAAATCCTACTTTGGCAGCCCTTTCTTTTTTTAGGGCAAATTTCGTACAGTGTTTATCTTTGTCATTGGCTGATTGTGGTGTATGTGATGGAACATTGGGATAAATTCCTGCCTTATTTTCCGAATGAAAGAATCGCCTATTATGCTTTATTGTTTTCGGTAGTTATTGCTACCCTACTTTCTGCTACGGCATTATATTATGTGGTAGAAAAACCTTCTATTGGTTGGGGCAAAAAAATTGCGGCTAAATTTTCATGAAGTATTTATATAATTTCTCTATTTACGCATACATTGCTTTGTTGCAACTTGCCGCTTTGTTTCATGCAAAGGCAAAATTATGGGTAAATGGGCGCAAGAATTGGCAGGAAAAATTAAAAAAATCGCCAATATTGAGAACAAATGAGCCTACTATTTGGTTTCATTGTGCTTCTTTGGGCGAATTTGAACAAGGACGGAATTTAATCGAAAAAATAAAAGCAGATTATCCCCAATATCGTATTTTATTGACCTTTTTTTCGCCTTCTGGATATGAAATTCGAAAAAATTACGCATTTGCTGATGAAGTTTTGTATTTGCCTGCTGATACCCCTTCCAATGCACGTATTTTTCTGGAATTGGTTCAGCCAAAGTGCGCTTTTTTTATTAAATATGAAATTTGGCTGAATTATTTGGAAGCATTGCATCGCCAAAAAATTCCTACTTTTCTTGTAGCTGCACGATTAAGAGAAAATAGCCGTTTTTTTCATCCCTTGATGAAAAAATTATATCAACAGGCATTCGCTTCGTTTACGGAAATTTTTACCCAAGACGAAATTACGAAACAGTTGCTCTTACATTTTTCTGCTAACATCAAAGCCACCTTAAGTTCCGATACGCGTTATGATAGAGTATTTGCAAATCGCCTAGAGTTTCAGCCGATTACAGCAATAGAGGTTTTTACAAAAGACAAAATTTGTATTATTTGTGGGAGTTCTTGGCAAACAGAGGAAGATATGATGTTAGACATTTTTGAGCAATTACCCGAAAATGTTGTCGTGATTTTTGCACCGCATGAAATTCACCCCGACAAAATCACGAAACAAATTGAACGTTATGCTCGTATAAGTTTTCAATATTCGAACTTAAAAGTCAATGCGCAAGAAGAAGCACCTAATTCATTGAAAGATAAGCGAATACTTTGGATTGATAATGTCGGAATGTTGTCTAAATTATACTATTATGCGGACATTAGTTTTGTGGGAGGAGGATTTAGAAATGCCTTACATAATATTTTAGAACCTGCAACATTTGGCAATGTAGTGTTATTTGGTTTTCAACATCAAAAATTTCCAGAAGCAACAGAATTGATGAAAGAAGGTGGAGCTTTTGAAATAAAAACCCAAAATGATTTGGTAGGGATTTTGCTAAATTTAGTTAAAAATCAAGAACTAAGGGAGACACTTTCAAAAAAAAATCGTTCCTTTGTAGAGAAAAGAATAGGTGCTACTGCACAAATTTTAACAGCAACAAAAAAACAATTTGTAGATGATAAGTAACCGTTGAGAGTTGAAAATAATATAAAAAAACGATTCTCAAGGTTTTACCAATTTATTATATCATCAACAATGTTTACTAAATACTTAGCAGTATCATCTACCGATCATCACCTATCAATTATCACCTAAAATGAGATTTTATTTTGTCATTTTTTTGTTGTTATTTTGCGCCACTTTTTCGCTAAAAGCGCAATATATGGACGGCGCACCACCAGAAGTGCCTGCTTTAATGCTAACAGGTATTGAAGAAAATGCTACACACGTGGTGATAGCTTATGAAATTACACACCCCGGTTATGTGGAGTTGCATTTGTATAATGAAAAGAAAAAACGAGTGTGGATTAAAGGGAAAGTAGATGAAAAACCTGGCAAAGGCGCGCTAAAAATTCCCGTTGAGCCGCTAAAACCCAACGAGAAATATGAATATCTCCTTAAATACAAAGGCACTGACAACAAAGGCTTTTTTTATTCAGTGAAAAAGTAATTGCTATATACTACTCACTTAACTTAGACTATTATCTAAAGGTAATATATTGTTAATTAATAAGTTATACATATAACTATCCATTATCAATTGTCACCTACTTATACCATTTATTATGAAGAAGTATTTCTTATTAGGTATGATGTTCTGTGCGAACTTTTACCAGATGTACGCACAAACCTGTGAAAAGTGTAAAACCATAGAGGACTTTCATGCAGAGGATTGCTATACCTCCGCTACTTTTCAAGGCAAATGTGCGCAATTTAATACAAATACCACGCAATTTTATTTTCAGGCAGAAGAAGGAAAAAAACCACTTGCATTGGAAATAAATAAAACGAAATCTTCCCGCGATAATCTTATTGCCTTAGCGGGTGATACTAAATTAAAGTTGACGGGATTAGATGTTTTGTTTTTGGAAGATGCACTTGCTCATTGGAAAGAAAAACTGTTGGACATTCGCGTAAAACGTACTGCCGCAACAACGCGCACCGAAAGTGAACTCCAAGCGATGGAATTTACCAAAACGCAAACAGGCTTGGAGTATAAAATCATTGAGCAAGGTGATGGTAAAAAAGCAGAACCTGGAAAAGCCGTTCAAGTGCATTATCGTGGCTACCTTACCAACGGAACTATTTTTGATGAGTCTTTTAGTCGCGGACAAGCTTTTGGCTTTGACTTAGGGCGCGGAAGAGTTATTCGAGGTTGGGACGAAGGAATCGCCTTATTAAAGGAAGGAGACCGTGCCGTTTTTCGTATTCCCGCAGAATTAGCTTATGGTAGTCGCGCAATGGGCGATAAAATCCCTGCTAATTCAGTGCTGGTTTTCGAAGTTGTATTAATGAAAGTAGCAAACTAATTGACAGTTATCAGTAAACAGTAAAACAGTGAACAATTAACAGCAAAACAGTACGCAACTGATAACTGATAACTGATAACTGATAACTGATAACTGATAACTGATAACTGATAACTGATAACTGATAACTGATAAATGTTGACTCTTAGCGTATTAGATATTATTATTTTGGCATTCGACCTTGTGGTTCGAATCCTATTGATTATTATACCTATTCGCGTATAAATTTTTAAAAAAAAAGTGCATTTTGGGATAACCAAGATGCACTTTTTTAATTTTCAACCGTCATTCATTATATAATATTACATCCAATGGTAGATTTAAAAAAACCGCCATTCAAAACTACCTTTGTTGCAGCATCTAATCTGCCCAAAGTAGATATGAACAACATTCCGTTTGGAAAAATATTCAGCGACCACATGTTTGTTGCTAAATATGAAAATGGGCAATGGAATGAGGGAGAAGTTCTCCCTTATGGAGATATTTCTTTCGCTCCGAGTATGTCTGCCTTGCATTATGGTCAAGCGATTTTTGAGGGAATGAAAGCCTACAAGAATCCGCAAGGAGAGCCACAATTATTTCGCCCTTTAGATAACTGGAAACGTTTTAATCACTCTGCAGGCAGACTTTGTATGCCTGACGTACCTAAAGATTTGTTCACGAATGCGATCCATTATTTGGTAGGCTTAGACCATAATTGGATTCCTGCTCGTGAGCAAGGTAGTTTATACATTCGCCCTTGTATGTTTGCTACTGATGAAGCTGTAGGGGTAAAAGCCTCTGATTCTTATTTGTTCGTAGTGTTTACTAGCCCTGTAGGGCCTTACTACAAAGAGCCTGTGAATTTGTTGGCAACAAAAGAATACACACGCGCAGCGATTGGAGGAATGGGAAATGCAAAAGCGGCAGGTAATTATGCTTCGGCTTTGCTTCCTGACCGTATCGCCAAAAAACAAGGCTATCATAATGTACTTTGGTTAGATGCACGTTTGCACCAATATATTGAGGAATGTGGCACAATGAATGTCTTTTTTGTGATTGAAGATACAGTGGTTACGCCACAATTGACAGGAACAATTTTGGCAGGTATTACGCGTGATAGCGTAATTCGTTTGCTCATGGACAATGGCTATAAAGTAGAAAAACGCCGTATTTCCATTTATGAATTAGATGAGGCTTATAATCAAGGGGAATTTCAAGAAGCTTTTGGCGCAGGAACAGCAGCCGTGATCTCTAATGTCAATAAAATTGGCTTTGGTGGGCGCGACATGACTTTGCCGCCTGTAGAAGAAAGAAAAATTTCTACTTGGTTATATGATACCTTATATGGCATACAAACAGGCATCTTACCCGATCCTTATGGTTGGATTGTACCTGTAAGTAAACTGTAAGCTTTTATTTTTCTATTCAAGCCAAATTTCACACCCAAGTCGTGTAAAATTTGGCTTTTTTTATGGAGGATTGTGTAAAATTAAGCACTTTATCAAAAGTATTAAAGTTTTTAAATCATTATAAGTGTCTGATAATCAATAATTTTAATCATTATCCATTTTTCATTATTAATTATCCATTACTTAATACGCAATCCCCTAATTTTAAGGAATTTATATTTTCCTCCTTGCGTTTTTCTTATAATTCTTACATTGTTTTAAATTCTAAATTATTCTCTAAACGCTTTCATAACTGCCTTAACACTTTACTTCTAATGTTTTTAAAAAAAAACAGCCCGAAATTACTGCCAAATTACTGTTTTTATACCAAATTATTACAAGTAATAATATTACATCAAAAATAATTTTATCCTTAAGATAAAGTTCAATTTTAAATATATTCTTATCTTTGCTTTTCTATAAAAGCTATTCTCAAATATATTATCTCAGCAAATCAACCTCAACCATGCGTTTTTTGAATTACCTTCGTTCGCTCTTTTCCCTAGAAGAGAATGGAGACATTGCAGATTATTTTGGTAAAATTTTACCAAAACTTACCATTGTTCTTCTTGCAGAGCAACTAATACTCACTTATTTTGATAAGGAAAATCCTGAAAACTTCTTTGTTACGGCTTTCGTATGTTTCGTACTCCTTTGTATTTTAATTATAAGGAATCAAACAAATGTCCTAAACATCAAAAACTCAAGCTATTATATTTATAGTTTGGCGATTGTAGGCTTGTCTATTTGGTGGTTCTATACTGATGGGTTAAATGGTGCAACAGGTTATTACTTCTCTTTTATGCTTTTTTCCTCTATCGCACTGTTCGAAAAGAAACACCATAAATATACGATTGGCTTTTCTTTGGCTATTTATATTTTGCTTGCCATTGCGCATTTTGCCTTCCCAAGCGTGGTTCACCCGTATGGAAGTAAAACCTTGGAGCAACTAGATATTATTTCAGCTTCTTTGTTTAGCATGATTTGCGTGGTAATGGGCTTTAGTTATATCAAAAATGCTTACGAGGAAAAACAAAAACAGCTTATTGAAAAGGTTGAATATCAAGAACGATTAAATGAAGAGTTAGATAATTTTGTCTATAAAACCTCCCATGATTTGCGTTCGCCGCTTACTTCTTGCATGGGACTCATTGATATTGCGCGAAATTCTAAAGACATTGACGAAATCCATCGCTACCTTGCATTTCAACAAAAAAGTCTTGAAAAAATGGACAAATTTATCAATGATATTTTGTACTACTCTCGTAATCAGCGACTTGATATTAGCAATGAGAAGGTTTCTTTTAGCGAAACTTATGAAGATGTGATAGAACAAATCAAGTTTTTGAAAGGATCTGAACGTATGGATTTTCGCTTTACCCAAAAGACAGAACGTCTGTGTTATACAGATTCTTTACGAATGCAGATGGTTATCAAAAACATTGTAAGCAATGCGATTTACTATCAAGATATGGCGAAAGAAAAGCCCTATTTACATCTTACCATAGACTTTGATGAGGTAAATAAACTGTGGTTACTTTCTTTTGCCGATAATGGGCAAGGAATTTCGGCTGCGATTCTTCCGCGCATTTTTGATATGTTTTATCGTGGAAATACACAAGCAGAAGGCTCTGGGGTAGGTTTGTATATTGTTAAGCAGGTAATTCACAAACTCAATGGAGAGGTAACTTGTACTTCTGAATATGGACTTGGCTCTACCTTCTCTCTTTATTTTCCAGACACCTCACCCTTGCATTTTGAGGGAGAACACAAAATGTAAGAACTTATCCACCACAAGTGGATGAAACAACGAGCAAAGCCGAAGAAAACATCAATCGAACTTCTGCCCAACATACTTAACTTTCCCAATACAATAGTCGTCTTGGCATTTTACCGAATCTATTTCGTGTAATTTGCCCTTTTCTAGTGTGAAAAATGCCCAAAAATGGGTTTTATTAGGCATAGGCGTGGGATTAATGCGCGTATGAGGATTGAGCCAAGTCAGGTATAGAATGGCATCTTGATATTTTGAATCAAAAGCGAAAAAGAAATCTTGTGCTTGAATAAGTTTTGCATTTTCTTGAAAAAAACGGCGTTTTTGCAATGCTTTTTCTTCTACTACATGTAGCAAATATACATTTCGCCCAAAAGTAAAAAGTAAAAGCCCTAATAAGACTATATTCATCGCTTTACTTCGCGCCGAAAAAGCCAAAGCTCCTTTCACAATCACCATCACCAAAAACAAGAAAATAGGCGATAAGTACCATTCTGCTTTGTTGGCTGCTGGCAACAACAACATCAAAAAACCTGCACTAAGGCACAGAGCTAAAACAGCAATTTTATGAGAAGAAGAAAAAAGATACCGTTTCCATGTTGTTCTCTGCTGATACAAGGAATATAAACCCCACAAAAGGCTCAAATACAGCACATAATTCCACAAATTTAAGCGAACATCTAATACCATAAAAAGGTAGTTCCTGCCAATCGGTTTATCTACATCTGTCATTTGGGGGTTAAAAAAACGGTCAAAAACATCGTACAAAATCATTCTTTCTACATTATTTCCCCCTACATATTTTTCATTTTCTGCGGCAATTCCCCACAAACTCGTTCCTATAAAATAACTCGCCACGATAAAAATGGCAATGAACACTACAAAGTAAGTGTTTTTCTCTCTCCAAATGTCTTTTCTTTTTTCGCTTAACAGTAAATACAAAAACATTCCGGGTAGCATTAAAACAGCCGCAAAACCTTTGCTATAAAACGCCAATCCCCAAAAGATAGCCGCCCAAAGCAAGCCTTTTTTATCAGCAAAATCAACAGAACGAAAGAAAAAGTAGGCAGAAAAAGTGAGAAAACAGAACAAAAAGGCATCACAATCGGCGGTTCTCCCCGCATGATAACCTAAAATCGCCCGACAACTCATCAAAATTACCCCAACCAAAAAGGCGAAAGCAGGCTTTTCGTATAATTTCACTAATTGAAAAGAAACAAGAAAATAAGCAAAAGTTGCAAGTCCCGCAGGAAAACGCAATCCCCATTCATTGAACCCAAAAATTTTATAAGACAAAGCAATTGCCCAAATCATCAAAGGTGGTTTGGCATTCCACGTATCAGGTTGGTGATTCCAATGCAAATTCCAATAATCACCGATTTGCAACATTTCAAAGGCATTTACCCCATGTCTTGCCTCATCCCAAGCATACACAGGAGCTAAGCCTAATTGCCAAAAGCTCATAAAGCCTGTAAGTAGTGCGAAAAGAAAAAACAGCTTTTTCTCTGGAATTTGCGAAAGGTATTGGAATAAAAATAGCATGGGGTTATAGCAATGTTTTTAGCTTTTTTTGTATTTTGAGAGCTATGAAATTTTAAAAGTGCAGATTCAAGCAAGAAATTGCCGAACTTCTGTTGAGAAAACACAAAGTTAAACCTTTTTTGGGTCTATTGTTAGTAAAGTCCTCATTAATAGGAGCAAATCTTTGTCTGTTTTGTAGAAACTGTGAGGAATTGAATTAAAACGCCCTCGCTTGCAAGAACACAAGCGAGGGCATTTTTAAATATGTTACTAATTTCAAAAGTTTATTTACTTGATAGTGAAGTAATTGATAATTGATAATTGATAATTAATAATGGATAATGATTAAAATTATTGATTATCAGATATTTATGATAATTTAAAAATCTTAAAACTTTTGATAAAGTACTTAGTATTTTACTTCTGATAACTGTTTTCTGTTAATTGTTCACTGATATTTGCTTATCTTGACGCATTTTCTGCAGTTGCTCGCTCGCAAGTCCAACGAATGTAAGTTTGTCCGCTATTATCTCCATAATGTCCTTTGCGGTCATTCATGATAAAGAAAACGGTTTCACCTGGTTTGATTACAAATTTCATTACGCCCGTTTCAGTTAGTGCTTTGTATTTTCCATCGCTTTTTACAGCCACCAAAGCTCCCACGTATTCACCATAGCGCAGTTCAAACTTATTTTCTTTGCGCCCTATGGTTGTGCAGTTACTTGCATCACCATAACTCCATTGATTATTAGGATTGATGTTGAAAGTATAAAGCATCGGTTCGTCCCAGTCATTTCTAAATTTTACCCCTATTTCCTTCCATGCTTCTACTTGAAACGCACCGCTTGTAGTTTGTACCTTTACTACTTTCGGCATCATCATGTCATTAGTGGCAACTGATGGACCTTTTGCTCCTACTTTTTTTACGGCAGTAGTCGTTGGCATATTAGGAAGCAAACTTCCTACGCTTGATTGTGCAAACAAGATTGAAATAGCACTCAAGCTTAACACGAAAAATAATGTGATACTTTTTTTCATAATGTCCCAAATGTAAAATCCATTTTAAACGATAATTGTCAACCTAATTTTGCATCTTTTTTCTACAAAACAGATTAAACTCATACATAAAAACGAATTTTTAATAGTTAGATTGTTATACCCTATAATTTAATTTTCAGTCGAAATATTAAAACACACTTAAAATTAAGCACAATAATTGTTTTTACAAAATAAATCAATATTTTTTCATCAACAAACAGTGTTTTCCATGTTAGAAAAAGATGTATTTTCAAAGAGAAACGCTCACCTTCAAGTAGATGAGCGTTTCATAGGGCTTAGAACAGCATACATTTCTTATTCACACAACATTTTAATTTTTGGTTGAGGTGTAGGAGCTGGCGCAACATTTTCTACTTTTGTCATGTTTTCTGTTGCTTGTTTTTGTGCTAATATTTGGCTATTGGTTGGAACACTTTTCGTTTTTACTACAGGTTTAGTTTGAGCAAAAGCCAAAGGTTGAGTTGCAGTTTTGGTTGATTTTGTAGGTTTACTCAATGCAGTAGGTTTTACTTGCGCTGCTGGTTTTGCTTGTGCAGCAGGTTTTGCCAAAACCTCAGGTTTAGAATTAGGTAAAAGCATCCCTACTTCGTCTATAAATTCAAGTTCAGAGCTTGTTTGTGGAGCTACTTGCGCTTGAATTTCTGAAATAATTTCCGACTCAATTTCTTGCTGCACCAATCTATCCATTTGTACTTGGTATTTTGACTCACAAGCCCAACGAATATATACGTTTCCGCTGTTATCGCTATAAGTTCCTTTGCGGTCATTCATCAAAAAATACACTGTTTCGCCGGGTTGTAGGGCAAATTTTAACGTACCAGAAGCGTCCATCACTTTATATTTTCCGTTGGTTTTTAAGGCAATCAATGCACCTACATATTTTCCATAAGGAAGCGCGTAGTAATTTTCTTCTCTTCCCGCAGGACCAGACGAACTCGTTTCCCCATAGCTCCAACTATCATTAATATTTGCTTGAAAAGTATAAACCATTGTTTCGTCCCAATCATTTCTGAATTTTACCCCTTTTTCTTTCCACGCATCTACCGCAAATGTACCACTTACGGTTTGCATTTTTACCACTTTCGGCATCATTAAATCGTCATTTGCAGGCTTTTGAGCAGCTTGACCACGCATAACAGGTTTAGCAGCAGAAGCAACAGCCTCCCCTACTTGAGCAAAAGTAACTTGTGAAAACAAGAAAAGAGCGGAAATTACGTAAATGTATTTCATGAGTGACAACGGTTAGTGAATGATTAGTTTAAGGTTATATCTGATGGCAAAATGAACGAAAACTGCCGAATGAAGGAATAAATACAGGTGTGATAAATGGCTCTGTTTTTCGTTCTGTTTTGTAAGACAAAGGTACGAACTTATTTTTATTAATCGTATATTTATTTGATATAAATGTAAGACATTTGTAATAATAAAACACGATATTCGTTATATTATTTGAAGTAACAATCCATATATTAAAGATAATACAAATAAAACATTAATTATCAAGTAATTAAACCAATTTTAAGCAAAATTATTTTTTAGAGAAAATTTATCACATATGTAAGAAATGAAGTTGTTTTTTGG
>JBJXHA010000123.1:0-7946 GCA_046160275.1 Bacteroidia bacterium
GGCATTAGATTCATTTCATATCAATAATGAGCCTAAGCTCAAGAAAATCATTGAGGGCTGCTTGGCGCAAAGGCAAGAGGCGCAGAGGGATTTGTTTGAGTTGTATTTTGGCTATGCCAAAAGCATCTGTTTGCGCTATTCTTCGAATAGGGAGGAAGCGGAGGAGGTGTTGAATACAGGTTTTTTGAAGATTTTTCAAAATCTGGAAAAGTATGACCCAATTCAGCCTTTTCGTGCTTGGTTGAGAACAATTATGATTAATACGGCGATTGATTATTATCGAAAAGAGCAAAAACATAGTCAAAATATTCCTTTGGGAGATACGATTGATGTGCCTTTTGATGACAATGTGTTGGATAAAATTTCGGCGGAAGAGATTTTGGAATTGGTACAACAACTCCCTAACTCTTATCGCACGGTGTTCATGCTCTATGTGGTAGATGGATATAATCACCGAGAAATTGGGGAGTTGCTGGGCATTTCTGAGGGAACTTCTAAATCTAATTTGGCGGTGGCACGTACAAAACTAAAAAATATGCTGTTAAAAAAGGATCCGAAATGGGATTTTTTGTATAGCTTTTAGAAAATGGATAATTGATAGTGGATAATGAATAATGAATAATGGATAATGAATAGTTTAATTTGTTTATTGTCAATTATTTATGGAAATGAAATAGGATAAAATCAAATTTTGTTAAATATTAAAGTTAAATACTAAAAAAAAAATCAACTTATCACCTATAACGAGTAATTAAAAAATGGGCAACAGTACTTTTGATAATAAATTGCGGGATAAGCTCCAAAACTTTGAACCTGATTACGAGGAAAAGGCTTGGATGAATTTTTCTACGCAACTTCCTAATAATAAAACACGCTACTTTTTTCAACGTAGTAAAAAAGTCTTATTGTATAGCCTAGCAACAGCTGCGGCTGCGGCTTTGTTGGTGTTGGGCTATCAAAATCAACGACTTGCGAACGAAAATAAAACGTTGGTAGCCAAAACGAGCAAAGAAAAAAGCGAAAATAAGGTTCCTTCAAAAGGGGAATCGCAAGCTCCTAATACAATGCGCGATGAAAAAACAGATGAAATAGTAAGTCCAAACATTGCGAAAACGGAAAAGGCTGCACCGATTCCTCAAGTACAAAACGATGCGCGCCTTGTTCCTGTAACACAAAGCCCCAAAACGGCAACTTTTGTGCAGAAACCTGTTGAAAAACAAGTAGTTACGAAAGGTGGAAGTGTAAATCCTGTTTTGCCAAATACCAACGGAACACAAGAAAATTTGGTGCAAACATTACCCATTCCTCCAAAAAATATCCCTCAAAAAGAGGAAGAAAAGCTAATATTTGTAGAGCCGAAAAAGGAAGTTGTGGAAAATGTTACAAATTTGCCTAAGCAGAAAGACAGAGTAGGGGAGAATAAGGAAATACAAAAAACGAATGTTCCTGCTTCTTTGCCAACGATACAACTGCTAGAAAGTCAAGTGATTGCATTGGAAACAAAGACGAGTTTCCCAAAACTAAATGTACAGAACCCAGAAATTAGCCCAGTGCTTCCTTCTCTTTCTGCAAGACATTGGGTTACAGTTGGGACTACCTTTACTACGAATAGATTGTTTGCTGCGAATGGCGTTGCCTTGAATATTGCGCCTTTGCCGCGTTGGAGTATGAATGTGGGGGTAGATTTTGCGCGTTTTGAGAATCGTCTCTTTAAAAATGAAAAGGATTTCCGCGACCAAAATCAGCAAGATTTTAAAGCCCAAATTCCTGGGCAGCTTTCCCCTGAAACTAAATTTTTGGACATTCGCCGCAGGAGAACACAATGGGATTTGCCGATTAGTTTGCAATATGAGCAACCTATTTATAAGGGACTTTCGCTCATTGCGAATGTGGGAACGCGCATTTTTCTCAATTCAAGAGAGCGTTTTTCTTATAAATTCACAGAAGAAAATAAGCCTGAAGAAGAGGGCGATTTCGAAAAGTCTTTTCGACACGCTTCTCCTAAAAACCGCTATCCTATTTTCGCAGGAATTGGGGTGCAAGCAAATGTGGGAAGATTTCAGTTTCAAGCCTTACCTCATCTGCTTGTAAATGCACCATCGAGTTCTCCTTCTCCTTCTCCGCCGCCACCGCCTAACAATAAAGAAAAATTGTTACCGATAGCCTTGCAGTTAAAAGTGTCTTATCGTTTGTAATCTTTTATAAGTTAAGCCTTTTTATAAGCGTAAATTCATAAAAAAGAGACTGTCCGAAAAGGGTAGCCTCTTTTGATTTTCTTATTAGTCTATTGCCTCAAAACTTACCATTTCCCCAGCGATTCAGTAAAAATGTTTTGAGTAAGTTGCTCGGTTACTTGACTGATGAGTTTTTGCTCATTTGAGGCGAGGTCGGTACTTTGGGGAAAGTCAAAAAATGCCTTAAACGGTTTTTCCCAATTTTCTTTGGGATTTAGCATATTTTCGTATTTTACTTTTACCGTAATTTCCAATCTATTTTGCGTTGCACCTCCCGTTCCCCCCGAAATTGCGACAGGATTAATCATATAATCTACAATCGCGCCACTCAACTGAATGTCGCCATTTGCATCAGACAAAGAAAGCCTAGATTGCGAGCGAAAACGGTCGCGCAATTCTTGGGTAAACTGCTGCGCCAAATACGGAACATTCAAACGCGACTCATTCGTAAAATTTGCAATCGTCATAGATTTTAAATTTGGGTCGACAGTACCGCCGCCCGTCATATTGAACTTCACTTGACAGCCGAAAGCAAGGGCGGAAAGTAAGAATAGATAAATAAAATATTTCATATTTAGTTGATAGTTAATAAATTAAAGGTGATATTACAACTCAATCCCATACGTTTTAATTTTACGATACAAGGTTCTTTCTGAAATGCCAAGTTCGGTAGCAGCTTTTTTACGATTGTCGTGGTGTTTGCGTAAAGCCCTGATAATCATCTCTTTTTCTTTCTTTTCGAGGGATAGAGACTCTTCTAAGGCTTGGGCATTTTTTACGACTGTATTCACTTGAGGCGTAAGGATTTCTGCCGAAGGATAATAAGGTTCACGCGAAGGAAGTGCGGCAATCGGTCTAAGTTCTGTTTGATAATCTAGCAAGTCTTCTACTTCATTTTCAATGAGTTGTGAATTAATAATAGGCGTAGGAAGTCCTGCATTTCTCCCAAAAACCGCCTTTTTTAATTCGGTGACTTCCTTTTTCAACTCATACACCAATTTATACAACATCTCCCATTCCTTCGGATTCCCGCCCATTTCTTCGTCTCCGCCATTCATTTGCGCAATTCTCACCAAAGAAGGCAAATAACTGTCTTGAATGAGCAAATTTGCCTGCAGAATTTCGGGGGTAATGTAATTTCCTCGCACCAAAACAGTCAGTTTTTCTACCAAATTGCGCATTTCACGCACATTTCCGGGCCAGCGATATTTATACAACATTGGCGAAGCCGATTCCATCAATTCGATGGGGTCGCGCCCATATTTATCCGAAAACTCTAGGGCAAAGTAATTGAATAACAGCTCAATATCCTCTCCTCTTTCCATCAAGGCGGGAACGGAAATGCTCACGGTATTTAAGCGAAAGTACAAATCTTCTCGAAACTTTCCTTTATGAATCATTTCGACAAGGTTTTTATTCGTAGCAGCAATAATTCTAATATTAGCTTTTCTGATTTTACTCGAACCTACCCGCAAATATTCCCCATTTTCGAGCAAACGTAACAAACGCGCTTGGGTTGCAAGCGGCATTTCTGCAATTTCATCTAAAAAAATAGTACCATTTTCGACTTCCTCAAAATAACCTTTTCGTGACTCATAAGCAGAAGTAAAAGAGCCTTTTTCATGCCCAAACAACTCCGAATCCATCGTACCTTCGGGAATCGCGCCGCAGTTAATCGCAATGAAAGGTTGGTGTTTTCTTTTACTAAATTGATGAATAATGCGTGAAAAAACATCTTTCCCTGTCCCATTTGCGCCATTAATCAGCACCGAAACCTCCGTAGGAGCTACCAACATCGCCACTTCTACCGCATTATTGAGTTGCCGATTGTTTCCAATAATTCGAAATTGCTGTTTTACTTGTTGTATGTTCATCTGTAATTCCTTGATTGTTAAACTGTTACGATTGTTCATTTTCCTGTTTTATGCGAAAGTAAATTTGCGCATAATTTTTCTATTTCCCCAATACATTTATAGAAAATCCTACGCGCTTGAAAGGTTTTTAACCTCAAAAGCGCGTAGATTGTTTCGAGAGAAAAGTTATTAATCACAACTTGTAGCCGGCTGTGGGGTGTTGTTTAATCGTAATTGATACAAAGTGCAATCATCTAACTGCACATAAGTACTTCCTTTATTAATAGAACCCACAATTCCATATACCTCATATTTGGTGTTAGTCGATTTTAGGTTTGTATATTTAATCGTTTGGTCGTTGGTAACAAAGCCAGCATTTGCGGGATTGGTTACAATTAAATAATTGGTAAAAAAGGTATCAATCGAAGTAACTTCATACTCAATGTCTTTGATAATATTACTAGGCACAATCGGCACACATTTCGGTTCATTCACGATTTCATATATCGCATTTGGGTCGTTCATGCGTGTTTTCATTTGGCTCAATAATTCTTTTTTACCAAAATTAATGCAGAGCAGATTATCTCCCACATTATTGCAGGGGTCGGTTTGTTGAAACATCGGATAAAAAATGGTATCTGTTACCGTAATAGCCTGTCCTGCAATAAGTTTTGTGTATTTTACAAACATTCTAAACTCAAACCCATAACCTGCCCCATAATCAGACGTTGTCTGTCCAGGAGCTGCATAAAGGCGTTTGAAATAGACCTGATTTTCTTTATGCCAAGAAACCTCTGGCACGCAACGTTCTGTGGCAGACGCATTGGGGAATGGCGCAGGGTCGCTAATCGTTGGGCGTTGAGGAATAATGGTATAAGCCGTAAAGCTAAGTTCTGGATTATTCGGGTCAGTAATCTTTACTTCATATTTTTGCTTTTCCTTCAAATTTGCCAAGCCATTGCTGCCTACTGTTTTGAATTTATAAACCGTTCGCGTAGGGTAAGAACTCCCAGCCGCAGAAGGAACGGTTACTTCCGAAGCTTGATAAACCGTACCATTACTACCATCGGTTTTTATCTCGGTTAAAGTTACTTTCAGTCCTTTGGCACTAATGTCATTGTCTTTTGCATATTGAATGGCATCTCCATCAACGAGAAAAGCCTTCATAATGCGCAGATACTGCACAGAATCCAGTTTGTCAAGAACACCATAAACGACCCAAATATCTTTGGGTTTTGCATTTACGGGGACATCTATTGAGCAATGAGAAGCAAGTAAACTGATGAGAAGAATGGTGCTAAAAAAAGAAATGAACTTCATAATTTGTACATTTGTGGTTGCTTATTTTGCCACAAATATAAGGATTTTCTTGAATCAAAAGTCAAGATATTGTTTTAATACAATGAGAACACGATAGATAGATTTGTCCAACTTTAAATTTTTCCTACCTTTGCAGCGGGAATAATGTATTTTACGAATTCATGCAAGGAAAAAAGAACTATACGCGTATTTACTACTTTTTTGTTTATTGGTTACTATTAATATCTCACATCTGTTTAGGGCAAAGTTATGAAACCAAAATCTATGGCGCGAAAGAAGGGCTTTCGCAAGGAATGATAACGGACATTTGTGAAGATAGTGATGGTTTTATTTGGATAGGGACATTAAGTGGGTTAAATCGTTATGATGGAAGTCAATTCAAAACGTTTACACATAATATTAGCGACCCTTATTCGCCCATAGGGAATGTGGTAGCTAGTATTTTAGAAGATAAAAAAGGAAGAATTTGGGTAGGCTTTAATGAAGGCTTGGATTGCTATGACCGTAAAACAGGGCGTTTTTATCATCTGGGAAATGATTTTAACAAGTTACACGAAAAAGATGAAATTCCTAGACGAATGTGCGAAACAGCAGATGGACATATCTGGGTAGCTGACAGGGAAGTGATGATACAAATGGAGGTTCCTGACGATTTTCCTGCAAACCCCCAAAGCGCAAAAAAAATTAAATACCATATCTTTAACTCCAATACAGATTTACCTTTATTGGGCAAGGGGAAACCTTATTTTTGGTTTGTGCCGCTTGCGAACTCCGCTTTGGGCATTTCTTTTGTTGAAGAAAATACAACGATATTTTTGCCCACAATCCGTTTCAACCGTAAAGAAGGTAAATGGGAACAAATGTCTGACCTTGAAAACCCTAGTAAATTGGAGGATATTCCTTATCAAACCTTTTATGATAGTTTACGACAAGGGCATTGGTTTGTAAAAAGGCAAGGTATGTATTTGTTCAAAAAGGGGAAAATCACGCAAACCATTCCTTTTCCTAAAAGCATTTCCGACTACGGATATCCCATAAGTATTCATGGGTCAATGGTTTACCCCGATAAATATGGTTCTATTTGGCTCCTGCATAACCAAAACTTGTACAAAATTACGGAAAACCTTGAAAGTAAAGTGCTTACTCCTAACATGGACTTAGTAATTGGAGAAGAAAAGGGTTCTTTGGGTAAAATTGATGTTTTGTCTATGAAGGCAAGCAAGCAAGGAAGTCTTTTTCTTGGGACAAATGGTTATGGTTTGATACATATTACGCCCAAACAAATGTATTTTCAAAGTAGCCTTGACAAACTATCCTTGACCTTTCTAAAACAAGGACGTACGCAACAAGAAGTGCTGATTCAAAATGGGGATCATGTTTGCCAATTTCAGCCTCCTAATCAATATCAGTTTCTCTCCTCTACCTATCAAGGCAATCCCTATTATTTATCAAATCTGCAATATTCGAAGGAGGGGACTGTTTTTTCTCAATTTCTGAAAATTCCCAATCACTTGATGCTTCATGTAAAATATGCGAATGGCGAATCCCAAGCATTTGAGATGTCCAATAATTATCATGCCTTACCTATTTTTTTGGATAAAGAAGGGAGTTTTTGGATGTGCAATAGTATGGGTGATATTGCTTGCTTAAAACGTGGCGAAAATAGGATTGAATATTATGAAGTGGGTTCTATCTGGAAAAATGGGGAAGGCAATGTTGAATATAAGCATTTTTACCAAAGCCAAAATGGGAGGTTATGGTTAGCCAGTCAAAAAGGAATTTTAGAAATCAATCCTATTAAGGGAAAGAAACCAAGTTTTCGCTTGTGGGCAAATCTTACAAGTTCTCGTAAATTGCTCAATAGTAATGCAGTGCTTTGTGTGTTAGATGACCCCAAAGAGCCTGATAATTATCTTTGGGTTGGGACGAAAGGCGGCGGATTGAACAAGATGAATAAACAAACAGGTGTGTGCGAACATTATACGAAAAATCAAGGTTTGCCAGATAATGTGGTGTATGGCATTTTGAGTGATAAGCAGGGGCGAATTTGGGCAAGTACAAATTTTGGCTTGGCTTGCTTTTCGCCTAACACTCGACATTTTCGCAACTTTACGATAGAAGATGGCTTACAAGATGATGAATTTAATACACATTCTTTTTATAAAGACGAAGACGGAACCATGTATTTTGGTGGAATCAACGGCATTACTTGGTTTTCCCCTGAACAAATTATTTCCCAACAAACTTCTCCGCCCCTCTTTTTTACAGAGTTAAAAGTAAATAATCGTGTGATAGAATTGCGCGATAGCACAGGCATTTTAAAAAGCTCATTAGAATATACTTCTAACATTTATCTCAAATATTATCAAAATTTCTTAAATATTTCCTTTTCTGTCCTCAATTATAGCAATCGAAGCGAAGATGCTTTTTATTATAAAATGGAGGGCGTTGACTTAGATTGGGTGTTTAGTAATCGCCAAAAAGAATTGAGTTATCCTAATTTGTCTCCTGGAACTTATGTTTTGCATGTTACTACTGC
>JBJXHA010000124.1:0-4403 GCA_046160275.1 Bacteroidia bacterium
CCCAAACCCCAAACCCCAAACCCCAAACCCCTATCTATTCCACAACTCAAACCAAAGCAAACCCCTATTCTTTCTGCTTTTGTAATTACAGTATAAGCATCGGCATCGTAATATTGCAATTCATCTAGGCGAGTTTTCATATCTTTGGCATAAATAAGAAAGCCTTTTTTATCTTTTACTTCCTCTCCTACAAAATGTTCTTGCGGAATCGTAGCAGGATTTACTTGCACACCATTTTTCCAAAAACGGAAACAAAGATGAGGACCTGTTGCTAAGCCTGTACTTCCCACATAACCAATTACATCGCCTTGCGAAACTTTTTGTCCTTTTTTCAACTCTTTCGGAAATTTCGACATGTGCAAATATTGAGAAGTAAACGTTTTATCGTGTTGCACTTTTACATAATTCCCGTTGCCACCTTTGTATCCCATTTCTATGACAGTTCCTGAACCAATCGACATAATCGGCGTGCCTGTTGGTGCAGCATAATCAATGCCATGATGCGCTCGTGTAACATGAAGAATAGGATGATAACGTGCATTGGTAAAACCAGAACTAATGCGACTATATTTTAAAGGTGCTTTCAAAAAGCCTTTTTTCAAACAATTTCCTTTTTCATCGAAATACAAATATTTGTCATCTTGTTGATAACGAAAGGCTTGGTATTCCTTATCATCGTGGAGAAAACTCACCGCATACACCGCAGAAACGGCAAAGGGTTTACCATTTACAAACTGTTCATCGTATATTACTTTGAAAATATCTCCTCTTTTCACTTTAAAAAAGTCAAAAGACCATTTTAAAATTTCGGCAAGCTCAGGCATAATTTCCATATTTACCTTAGCTGCTTTGAGGCTATTTTCAACGGAATTGTTCAATCTGATGGCAACTTCTTGGTGTTTTGTTACCACTTCTTGTTGTTTACGATAGACTTTTATGCCTTCTGCGCCCTCGCGTAGGTCGCAAACGATAAATTCAGATTTGTCTTTTTCGTAAATAACATAATGTACGCTTTCGGAGGTATCTTTAATGAGCGTAACAGGGCTTCCCGCTTTTGCCGTTTGTAGGTCAAAAATCTCTTTACTTTTGTTCACAATTTCAGAGATAATTTCTTTGGCAATTTTGTGTTTTTTCAAAATATCCGTTACCAGTTGGTTTTTATGGATATTTGCCTGAATCACCTTCATATCTTCAGAAATTTCTAAACCATAAGGTTTACTTGACATTCTGACAATTTGAGGTGCAGGAAGCATCGCATTTTTCCAAACAGGTTCGGCAGGCACATTTGATTTTTGGCAGCCGAAAAACAGAGAACTTGAGAGAGAAGCTACAAGTAGCGAGATATATAAATGTTTCACTTTGTGTCGAACTTAAACAGTAAACAATTAACAGTAAATCCGTTATTTAAGACTAGATTTATTGCAAATTAACTAAGAAAAAAGACAGGTGTTTTTAGGGAACTAGAGGAACACTTGCCAAACTAAGTGCAAAATTACGAAATTCGTTACACTTTTTCAAGTATATTTAGATTTTGTTCCATAATTTCGTTTTCTTAAAATCGGAAGATTCGACTATTAAATGGTTTTTAGGTGTAAAGTAGTACGTAAGACTAAGCTGGGATTAAGTGAACAGACCGATTTTAATTAACTAAACCAATAAAAGCTAAGAGAGATTAAGTGAATAAGCTACTTATTTAATAGCAAAAACAGTACCGTTTTTTAAAAAAACCGCTTATTGTAGCTGTTATGCGAGATTTCTAAGGAAATTCTAATAATTTTATTAGCCCATCTCCCCTACCCGCTCAGTAGGCGCAACTTCAAATTCTACCTCTTTTTGATGCAACAATAAATCTTCAAGCGTTTCTCTTTCTCGAATCAAATAGTCTTTCCCTTGATAAATCAACACTTCGGCAGGGCGATAACGGGCATTGTAATTGGAAGTCATTGTATAGCAGTAAGCTCCTGCATTATAAAAAGCCAAAATATCATTTGCCTGAATCTGCGCAATTCTTCGATTCCAACCAAAAGTATCTGTTTCACAAATATAACCCACCACTGTATAAAGTTTTGGCGTAGCAGTTGGGTTTGAAACATTCGCAATATGATGATAAGAATTGTAAAACATAGGACGAATGAGGTGATTAAAACCCGAATCTATGCAAGCAAATACGGTAGAGGTCGTTTGTTTGATAAGGTTCGTTTTGGCAAAAAAGTAACCTGACTCACTTACCAAAAATTTTCCCGGTTCAAAAATCAAGGTCAATTATTTTTGATGTTTCTCGCAAAAAGCATTAAACGCCTCGCTCATTTCTTTGCCAAATTGCTCAATGTCAGTTTCATAATCTTGAGGTTTGTATTTTACTTTGAAACCGCTTCCAAAATCCAAAAACTTTAAGGTATCAATAAATCGTTCTGCTGCATCAAACAAAAATTGGGCTGCTTGCATAAAAATTTCATTGTCCAAAATATCAGAACCTGTGTGCATATGTACGCCTTCAATGTTCATATTCAAGGATTTAACAATTCTTTCTACCAAAGGCAATTGATGAATAGAAATGCCAAACTTAGAGTCAATGTGTCCCACAGAAATATTACGATTGCCGCCCGCCATAATATGCGGATTAATGCGGATACTTATCGGCAATTCAGGATGCGTATGTCCCAAATATTCGAGGGTTTCTAAATTATCCACATTGAGATGCACTCCTTTTCGAGCGGCGTCTTCGATTTCCTCAAAAGAAACGGCATTTGGTGTAAACATAATTTCATCAGGGCTAAAACCTGCCCGCAAGCCCAAAGCGACCTCTTGAATAGACACAGTGTCCAAACCCGCGCCCCATTTTTTGAACAGTTTTAAAATAGAAAGGTTGTTTAAAGCCTTACACGCATAGTGTATTTGCAGATTTGGCACATCGAAAGCGTTTTTCAAGCGTTCATATTGCGCTTGAATTTTCGCAGCATCATACACAAATAAAGGCGCGCCATAGCGTTCTACCAATTCCAAAGCTGAAATTCCTTGAATTTCGTACTGTCCGTTTGTTAATTCCATACGTTAAAAAATAAAATGAGAAAAAGAAAAACCGACTCAGGCACTTGCCTAAGTCGGTTGGAAAAAGAGAATCAGCTCTCTCAAATCTTCGCAACGAACAGGCAAGCCCACCGAGTAGGTTTGCACTTACGTTTCATATCCATTGCTAAAAACATCATACAGATTGCGAATAATTTGAAAAAGGAATAATGCGTGCAAAAATACACAAGTTTTCAGAAATACAAAAGATTTCGTTGTATTTTTTTCATACTTTATCTTCCTAAAATTCGCAGGCAATCCTTCGCTTTTTTAGAGAAATCTGTTATCTTTGTAGGAAAATTGGCGATTGCGTTCACATTATGAGTTTCTATTCTTCCCTTTTTCGACATCATTTTGCCTCTCCTTTGGGAGAAATTGAATTACTGGCTACGGAAACGCATCTTGTTTCTGTAAATTTTGATGCAGCCCCCAAACATGAGGCGCGAAAACAAAAAGAGAAAAAAGTGGTGCAGTATATAGCAGAGACAAATGCGGTAATTTTGCAAGTACAGCAACAATTGCAGGAGTATTTTGAGGGAAAACGCAAGTTTTTTGATTTTCCTTTTGAGCAAAAAGGCACTGATTTTCAGCAAAAAATTTGGAAAGAATTGCTAAATGTTCCTTTTGGAGAAACAAGTACTTATTTAGCATTGGCAAAAAAATATGGTGAAGTAAAGGCAATTCGGGCGGTAGCAGCAGCAAATGGCGCAAATCAACTGGGAATTATTGTGCCTTGTCATCGCATTATTGGCAGTAATGGCAAACTGGTGGGCTATGCAGGCGAGCTTTGGCGCAAAGAATGGCTGCTAAAACATGAGCAAAATCATTCAGAAAAAGTGGTAGGGCAACTTTCTTTGTTGTAAACAACAACAGTTATCAGTAAACAGTTAATCAGTAAACAGAAATAAGGCTTAAATGGTAAATGGTTTGACACAGTTATCCGCTATCTTTTTCTTGTTTCTTTTTTTAGTATCATTTTTGAGTAATGCAATAAATGTAATGCTGACATTTTTTGCTAATTTTCTTTTTTGGTCATTTCGGCTAACACTCAATGACCAAAAAAGCATTACAAAAAGCATTACATTTGTAAGATTACCCTTTTTGGGATAAGAAAATGAAGTAGCCAAGTAATGGCGAATAATATTTAATTTTTATAATATGAGAAATGTATTTTTCATGCTTGCAGTATTGCTGCATTGCGTAGCCTTCGGGCAATCGGGGGGATAAGACGACAAAATGGACAGAAGCGCATGAGTTGGGTTCCAAAAAATGGAAAAAGGGAACGGTTGTTACCTTAAAATTCACTGCCGACATTCAAAAAGGGTATCATATTTATG
>JBJXHA010000125.1:0-4468 GCA_046160275.1 Bacteroidia bacterium
GTGAAGCAATAATTTTTAGAGCGTTCGGAACTTTTTCGAAAGTTTCGAACGCTCTAAAAAACTAATTTTCTGCAAACCACGCTAAAATTGCCTCATTTCCTTCTTGTATCACCTCAATAGGTGGTTCTTCGATAGGATTTCCGGTGAGGTTTTGCTCGGCATAATAAAAACTTGTTTTAGACGTTTCTTTCCAACCAATGCGAAAAGGCTTGAATTTTCGCGTGATAAAATACAGCAAAGGGCGAATACTCCGCACTTGGTTGTGGCTGATATCCAAGGTATTCAAATATTTGAGCTCCTTAATTTCGCTAATGTCATTAATTTGGTTATAAGAAGCACTAAGGTGTTTTAGGTTAATCAAACAGCCAATTCCTTTGAGGTTGGTAAGTTGATTTTCTTCTATCCCCAAGCTCTCTAATTTAGGTAAATCTTCCATATTGTCAATTTGGGAAATCTGATTTCGAAAAATTCGCAGGGTTTCTAAAGAAATTAGCCCCTCTAAATTTTCTAGTACTTTAATTTGATTTCCCAATAACTCCAAGGTTCTTAACTTACTTAATTCCCCCAAACCTTGAATTTTGGTAAGTTGATTATTTCCCATTTTTAAAGTGCTTAGATTGCTAAGTTTTTCCAAGCCCTTAATTTCTGCAATTTGATTCTTACTTAGGTCTAAATAAGTTAAGGAACTTAGGTTTTCCAATCCCTGTATTTCTTGAATTTGATTTACCCATAAACGCAATATTTCCAAATTTGTAAGACGTTCAAAACCTGTTAGCACTTGAATTTTGTTCATATCTGCTTGAAAAATTTTGAGCGAAACAAGGTTTTCAATCCCTTCTAAAGAAGAAAGTTGATTCTTGGCGACATATAAGAAGGTGAGATTTGTATTATTTTCTAAGCCTTTTAAACTTTGCAGTTGATTATTATCTGCTTGTAAATATCCTAGTTTTGTATTATTTCCTACACCTTCTAAACTTTGCAGTTGATTGTTGTTAACATCTAAAAAAAGAAGGTTTTTGACTGAAAAAAGCCCTTTAATACTTTGCAGTTGATTTTTGTAGGCAAAAAGGAATTTCAAACTTTGTAGTTTCTCCAATCCATTTAATTCCGTAAGTTGATTTTCTGCCACATCTAAACACTCCAATTCCCCTAAATTATCTAAACCTTGCAAATCCGTAAGTTGATTATCGGTAAGGTCAAGTACTTTTAAAGAAGTAAGGTTTTCTAGCCCTGCTAATTTTTGGAGTTGATTGCGCGAAATAAACAAATGTTCTAGCTTTGTAAGCTGTTCTAAGGCTTCAATTTGCGGAATTTCATTAAAACCCACATCTAAATATTGTAAATTCACCAAACCTTTTACAAAAGCAAGCGATGAAATTTGCCATTTTTGCCCTTCACTTCCACTGCAAAATAATTCGGTTAAATTTGCCAAGGTAGAAATCGCGGGAGGCGGTTGTGTAAAAATATTCACCCCGCCTCGATTTTCGCTGCTAAAAAAGCCCCAATCGCCCTTGGTCCTATCCCATTTCACCCAATCATTACTGAAAATCAGCACCTTAAGGTGCGTACATTTTCGCAAGAGTTCATCAAGCCTTGAGCCTTCTACCACATCTTCGTCACGCAGCCCACAATTTCCCAAATCCAAAATAGGATTCTTTTGTACTAAATTCAGATGAATTAATTTTAACGCTTTTTCGTTCATTTTTCCTTGTTAATTATGTTCCAAAAGTAGTTATTTATGGTAAAAAAAGCAAAAAATATTAGTATCTTTGTAGAAAATATTCACTCATGGCATTTCCCAAAAAAGGTTTACGAAAAATCATAGTCGAGGAAAAAACGTATTTTTGGCGCGTTAATCGCCAACCTGAAAGCTATGAAGGCGGGCTTTGGGTAAGCATTTTTCCCGAACATAAGCAAAATAAATATTTGCAATATTATCCTACGATAGCAAGAGAAATTACCAAAAAAATAAAAATTGGGGATTCTGATTATCAATATATTAGCGAAGTAATTAGGATTCCTGTTACCAATAAATTGATTCGAAACATCATTCTTGCAGCTTTAAAAAATGGCTGGGAACAAGCAGAAAATGGCTTTTTTTCGGCTCAACATTATTTTCAAGATGTTACGGAGGAAACTTATTTCGATTATCATAAAAATATCCTCAAAGCGCGATTGGCGAGTGAAGAATTTTTGCAAGAAAAAGCAGAAAGTATCGAAAAATGGGCGCATTATTTTGATGAAACGAAGCAAAATAATCTCCTTTTATTTTACGAAAAAAGTGATGAAAACGTGGGTTATAGAAATGTTACCTTTCTCTTAAACATGATGATGCACTATGCTCAACAGTTAAAAATAGAAAGGAAGGAGTATATTTCATTTTTTCAAAATTTTAATTTCTTGCATTATAGCCCAAGTAATGAAGAAACTTATGCTTATTTTGACCAAGTCATGATGTCAAAAAACTTGCCTAAATCTTTACAAAACCTTCATTATGAACAACCTACTATGGTTTTTATGCAAAAAAATGCTTATGCAATGGTGGCAAAGGCTGGGAAAAATTTGATAGGGCTAATTAGGCAGTTTGGAATTGAGAATTGACATCAATACGGGTTATTTAGCGCATAAATTGTTGTTATGGGAAGAAAAAGAAGGAAAAAGTCTGTCAGAGCATGAAATCCCTGAAAACCTTCAACCCAATTGGGCAAGCCAAAAGCAACAATATAAACTGCTAAAAGAATTGAGAATGAAAGAGTTGGCTAAAGTAGAACACGCACTTCAACAACTCATACTCCTTACTGATTTCGCATAAGCCGAAGCAAGAACGAAAAAACCTTTTGTATTTTGCTTATCCTTTTTTATATTTGTCGCTCGGAAAGTTTTGTGTCCACAAATTTCCCTTTTTTCTCTTCATTGTTTTTACGAAATGAGTATTTATCTTATTCATTATCAAATATTTATTACAAATTATAACCACTTATCAAACTAACCAACATCCTCTTTCTTTCAAACTCATTGCTTATCGCTATCGTTTTTTTCCATGCTAGAAAGTCCATTGGAATACATATTTATCGCTTTTGCAAACGATTATACCCAACAAGCGAGGTTTTTGCGTGCTTTGTCGCAGGAGCAACGCGAGATTCGCTATGCCTTTAATGGCGCGATTCAAGCGGGGCGCGTAGAGGTCATTGAACGGGCAAATGCAACCTTAGAGGACATTGTGGCGGTATTTCAAGACCCTCGTTATGCGGGCAAAATCAAAGTTTTTCATTACGGAGGACACGCAAACGGCTATAAACTAATGCTAGAATCTAGCACAGGGCAAGTTCAGTATGCAAATGCTGATGCTTTTGCGCGTTTTTTGGGCAATCAAAAAAGTTTGGAGTTAGTCTTTTTAAATGGTTGTGCGACTTTGGAGCAGGCAACAGCTTTGCGTAAAGAAGGCGTACCTTGTGTCATTGCGACCTCTACGTTGATTAACGATGCAGTTGCATTAAAATTTGCGAAATATTTTTACAACGGAATGGGGCGTTATTTAACGATTCAAAAATCTTATCAAGATACTTTTGACCAAATCGCAACCTTACAAGTAAATCAAGGTGCTACGCGCGATTTGTATTGGGAAGAAGCCCAAGAAACCGAGATTCCGCAAGAAGTTCCATGGAAACTCATTCCGCAAACGGGAACAGATTGGCGCATTAATCCTCCGAAAGAAAGTGGTGCGTTGATTGGGGAACATGTTACTTGGCTTTGCAATCGCCGTATTCAAAAAGATGACTTCGATTCGGCTTTGTCACTAGGGCAAGAATTGGGAAGAATGCCGCATATTTACCTGATTCATGGGGTTTATGATGACAATCATGGTAGTTTAATTTCACGCTTTAGCTATGAAAGTATCGGAAAAAATGTGTATATTCGCCCTAAGGAAATCAAAAATTGGCCCGTAAAAGGAGAGCTTTCAGAACGACAACGCCTGCTCAAAACGCGAATTATGGAGCAAATGGAGGGCGCAAATTGGACTGGGAAAACGGCAAATTCATTGACGGGTTTAGATATTATTTCGCAGATACATTTCACTTCGCATAAAAATGTTATTTTTCAACACAATATAGAAGGTTCGGATTGGTCGAAAGAAACCACGCAACTAATTGAATGGTATGTGAATGATTTTTGGGGATTTAAAATTTCTGACCCGAATTTACCAAATGTGATTGTGTTTATTAATGTTTATTATAGCCCAGACCAAGTAAATGTGGGCTTTTTCAAAAGTTTGTTTTCTAAGACCTTTAGCCAAAAAAATATCATCGAGGCGGTGCAGGAATTAGAGAAAAAATACAAAGAGAAATTTCACCTCATCTCGGAATTGGGCGCGATTTATAAAAATGACATTGACGCTTGGCTTGAATACACTGCCTTAAAAGACTTGAGCATTTTCTTTGGCTTGGGCGATACATTGTTTACAGGCGGC
>JBJXHA010000126.1:0-9510 GCA_046160275.1 Bacteroidia bacterium
AAAATACGATAAAAATACATTCCTTCCGCCATCTCTTCCACTTTTATTTCCGCTTGTGTGCCAACAACTTCCTGCCGCAGCATTTCCCGACCTGCCAGGTTGAATAACACAACTACGCCTTTTTGCAGTACTTCGCTGCTTTCGAGGTGTAGCCGTTCCCGCACAGGATTCGGATATACCTGCACTTGTTTACTGTTTACTGCCGACTGTACACTGCTTGTTGTGTCGCAGGGTTCAGCGAGGGCGGAGAGGCGGTAGTTAGGGAAGTGTGGGACTGCTGCCCAACTACAACAACTTTGTGCAATGGTAAATTCTAGTATACCTACATCACAATTTGTACTTAAATTATTAGGAGTATTGATTACGTGCATTTTGTTTGTATTTCCAGCAGCTATGTAGATTTTTTCATTAGGAGCAAGTTGCATAACACTAAAAGGCGTGGGTGAATTAGCCCATAGAGTATCACTCCGACCTACTGTATCTAAACTTATATTTGTATCTGATAAATCGTATTGATAGAGTCTACTATTATAATTTGTTCCCCCAGAAGCATAAATAAACTTAGAATCAGGAGAAAATGACATTCCTAAAGCCCCTCCAGGGTTATCAGCACTTAGTGTTGTCATATTACTAACATTTCCATTACATCTATTAAAGTCATACAAAAAGATTTTCTTCTTACATATATCATAACGAGCATATTTTGTCCCATCAGGCGAAAAGCAGGTAGGTCCTGCGTCGCAATAGACAGGATTATTATATCCTATTGGGTGCAAATAAATAGCTTTTATTCCTAGTGGCGTAAATAAGATAACATAGTGTTTATTGGACTCGGCTTTAGGCATAATTATCCACCAATCTCTGCCATTAGCGTGTTTACAAGCAGTCATACCAAAATGAACTAAAAAATCTTGAACTACTGTTTGATTCTTTGCAATTACCTTTCCGTTCCCCCCGTTTTCATTCATATCAACTATTGTGTAAAATAAGTTATCGGGATATGCATAAGTATTATCGCCACAAGTATGATGAAATAAATAGTAAACATTTGGGTGGTTTGGGAACGGCAGTATCATTGCGGCTTGCTGTAATGCCAAACCCGTTGTATAATTAGAATAAGTATAATTACTAGGAGCTAAACTATCTCCATTTTCCATTAACACACCCAACTTGTTATATATTTGAACACCATTAGTGTAGAAAAGAAGATTCCCCAAACTATCAGACATACTAGCAGTTGTGAAGATAGTTCCCATTCCAAAGTTGGGTAAGGAGTCTCCTATAGCAGCACCATTCATGAAATGAATACGCCCAAGTGTTTCTCCTATATCGCCCCGAATCCAGTTGTTATCAAACATTTGCCCTTGAATCATAAGAGAATAAAGGATAAAATAGATTGTCATTAATCGCTTCTTCATAAGTAAAAAGAATGAAAGATTGTAAAAAGTAAATCAAGGTAGCCTAAGTTCTTACGACCTAAACTACCTTGAATACTAACTTTTAATGTTGAATTATTAATTTTCCGTTACCAACTCTTATCTGACTTGAGTTAGTGATTTGATAATGGTAAATACCTTCAGCTAAATTTGATAAAGGTATTTCTATGCGATTCCCTTCTGCGTTTAATTGATAGTTTATAACTACTTGTCCTAAAGTATTACAAAGAAGAAGATAATGTACTTCTTCTAACTTTGCTGGGAAAGTAATAATAATTTTATCATTTGCAGGGTTAGGATGAACCGTTACTTTTGTTAATAATTTATTCAACTTTGGTAACACCTTCTTTTTGTGAATCTTGCGAGCATTAATAGAAGCGTACAAACATAATGAGTCATCATGAAAAGCGATTGAATCATTGGTTAATCTATACAATGTTCTAGCCTTAAACACAGCATTGCCCTCTAAACCAGGGCATTGAAAGGCTACCGCAGCTAATTGGTTGAAATCTAATGCACTAACACCTTCTTTTAAGTATTGTGTATAGCTTTCATTAACGATTTTCTCGTTTTCCTCAAATACTTCATTCGTAACAATACCTTCATTATTCGCTTGAATATCAGTCGCTTTATCATTCCTATCGCTTGTTAATCCCATATAGATAATACGACTTAATGAATCTAACAAATGGATAGAATCTTGCAGTACAATGTTTTGGTTATACCTAAATACACTATCTTGGGGAGCTGTTCCACTTTGCAAAACGCTATCGTTGATAGCAATATTTCCGAGTAAGTTCCCAATTTTAACTTTATAATCCAACAAAACAGCATCTTGATTAGCATCTATCAAGTCCTTAGCATCTGCTTGAATCTGCTCAAATTGCCCTACGGTCTCTTGAGATTTATCTAGGTAATACTGTTGATAAATCGAGGAGGAATTAAGTAAATTCTCATCTTCCTCTAAGACATTATACAAACTACGTTTCACTAACCATTCTGCCGTTTCTTCCCCATCTACATATAAACTATCTTGTGTAATGAGGGTATCCGTAAGTTGAATATTCATTGCCGCAGGTGGCGCAATATTTCCATTTATGTTACTTTTGCAAGAGCCAGGTCCTACATCTGAGTTTGTTATGCAAGCAGAAGCAGAGGGTAAAGTACTAGGATTAAACCAACCTACTAGATTGTTGGTTGGTAAATGTATTCCCCATAAAGTCGAAGCATTATCTACTTCAAAACGAGAAAAGGTATTTGCGAGATTATCATCCGTAAACGCCTCCTCATTCGCTACCAAGCCATTATCCCACAAATTGCCATTATTTGCTAACTGTGTACCCATTCTTGCCATAGGGGATAGCCAGTTAGTAGCAAGGTATAAGCCGCGGTTGTTTCTGCCCATGTAGTTGCCAACAAAACCATTTTGAGAGGTGCAGTCGCCGCTGTAATAAAAGCCTATGTCGGTATTTTTGGCGGTATTGCATTGAAAACGATTGCGAGGGCTAAAAAAGCTGAGGTAGCCTATGCCGCTTTGCGTGTCGGTGCTGTCCACTGCCTCATTACAATGTACATACAAATCGTGCGAAGCAAGCAAACGGTAGCCTACAAAAGCATTCGGTGCAAGCGGGGTATGAATGTTGATGAGATTGCCCATAATGTTTGCCACATTGGGGTTAAAAGTGGGCTGCGTACCTGCTACACTTACTACATCAAGCCCGATACCTCTTGTAAAAAGCTCTACCTCATTTTGGCGAATAGAAAGCATGGGGTTTGCAAGGTTCATGTCGCCAATGCCTATGCCTAATCGTTCTGTGCCAGGCAAAAGGAAACCTGCCATTTCTATGTGATTGCGGTGAATTTGAAACTGACTTGCCCCATCACTAAACCAAGCCGTTATCCCATTCAAACGCGCTTCGATGCGGTTTTCAAACATACGATAGGCTCTGTTTTCGCAGTTTTGAACGTGAATGCCTGTTCTCATGTTTACCATTCTACACGATTCCACAAAAGCATCGTTTCTATCTGTATAAACGCCAAATCGGGAGTTCATAAACATCCAATTTGTACCGTTACCATTTACCGCCAAATAACCAAAACATTTGCTATTCGGTTGGCAACTTCCGCCCAAAGCCGCAATACACGAGCCGTTGTAAGGATTTTGGTTGTAATCATCTTGCGGATTCAAAGCAGCATTCCAACCCATTGCTTGATACCGCCCTTTTGTTACTTTCAAATTACAACTTCTCGCAATAATGCCATTCACCAAACCTGTCATACGCAAGTCCGCAAGGCTCAACGTAGCCCCCGCAATGTCCATACCCGCAAAGGGCTTGGTTTCGTTGTTTTGGTGCGTAGCTTGCCCATTGAAAGGCGGCAGGAAGGGGAGGTTGGGGTTGTAGGTGAATTCGGTTCCATTTCCAATCAGTACTTTTGTGTTATTAATGTTTGGATTTTGTCCACTTTGATTATTAACATTAAAAGGCACAAATATCCCAATATAATTGTTTATGAAACGGTTGGGGTTTACTTGGGAATTAAGGGAAATATTCGCATTATCATGGATAAATACAGCATATTGCGCGTCAAAAAACTCAGTTCCTTCACTTTCTAATCGTCCTCCTGCTTGTACCTCTATCTTATCCCACATTTTTTCGCAGCCATGTAAGGTGCAAAGGCGCAAATTAAGTAGCCCATTTTTTTGAATAAGAATACGCGCTCCCTCTCCTAGCGTTATTTCGGTGTACAACAATGACACTCCTATTGTATTAGGAATAATGACGGTAGTAAAATCCTCAATAAAGACTTGAACAGGGTTTGTAGAAGTACCCGCCAAAGACAAAGGTACTCCTGTATTGTCCCATTCAATAGGGATAGCCGAACTAATGTAATAAGAACCTGAAGGGCTAGGGGCTACTGACGGTGGAACAATGGCTTCGCTAGAATCATTGGTTGCAAGCGAATCTATCCCATCAAAATGGTCAAGGTAGGCTAGGTTTTCACAGGCTTCGCAGAGGCGAGTTCTTTCCATAAAACATTGAATAACAACAGAGTCTAGTACATCTAAAAGGGAAATGGTTAGTTCTAAGTTGGTAGGATTTGTAGCAAAACTTAGTGCGGCGGAATTGGACGCATAGAGGATGCCGAAATTGTCTAATTTAAAACAATCTAGTTCCCACTCGTCTATAATGTGAATGCCCGTAGCAGCTTGGTTTCCATGGTTTTTTATCTTAATAATAAACGAATTTCCCATGTTTGCGGGCAAAGGGACAATATCGCAGTTTGAGCAGTATTTTAGGACAGATATATCCGTAACTTGTTGCTGAATCGCTACCGTATCGCTCGTATTTGTCAAAATCGTATCATTAAAAGTAGGAGGCGAAATGAGGGTAGCAATGTTTGAACAACTTGTATCTGTAATACTAGGGTTGTATAACACATTCAGATTTATGGTAACTGAGCTATTTACAGGAATTGGGGTATTAAGGGTAAGAAGATTGTTATTTAAGGTATAAGCACTTGTGGAGGAGAAAGTTGCTGTACTATCCACCAAACAATTTGGAAATAAATCCGCAATCATTATCCCACTCGGCGCACCATTTGGACCTGAATTTGTCACAACCAGTTGATATTGAAGTATAGAGGAATCTGCGTAGGGAGGTGTCGAGATAAGCAGTTTTTCTATGCCCACATCGGCATATTGTGGCACAATAGGCTGCATACAAGCTGTATCAAGGTAAGCGCAACTGTCTTTAAATGTCCAAGACAAATAAGCACAATTCTCACAAGTGTCTTTTCCATTCACATACAAAGCGGTAAAAGAGAAGTTTAATAGCCCATTAGTTGGAATATCCCCCCAGTTAGTAATTACTCCTCCCAAATAGGAATACTGATTGTAAGGGCTTCCGTTTAGCGTTGCACTTAGCCCTACATATTGAAAGCAACTAAAACTAGGAGTTTCTAAAAAGTACAAAGTATCTTCTATTGCGGAATCCCCTAAGTTTTCAAAAGAAACCTGAAAAGTAACCATATCTCCCAAATTAGGACTAGGGGGAGTCATCGTTTTGGTAAATGCCCATTCAGGTTTATAGACAAAAATAGAATCCGAGTCTTGTACTTGTGTAAGCAAAGGTAGTGCTATTTTTACACAAGAAATGCTGTCTATTTGCGCTACATTTATCGCAGTATCTCCGCACAAGGCATCTACTCTCACAAAAACAGTATCTTTTTCGGTTTGTGAACAGCCCAAAAAGCCGATATGATAATAGGGTGCGTTAGGGTTATTAGCGAGAGTTGCAGATAAACCCTGCGGTAGTGCATCAAACAGGGTTAAACCCATAATGGGTAAGTCTATGTTTTGAACAGTCAAAACAAATTCATCTGTTTGTCCTGTATTGGCAATAGGGTGAACAACTTCTTTTGTCAAGGTAGGCAAGGCGCAAGGTTTTGTTAGGATTGCACATTCCTTGTGCATTTTCCCTACGACTACTCCATTTCTTGTTTCTACCACATCTATGCCAAATACACCAATATCAGCGTTAGAAGGAATAGATGACATACTTGTATTTGTAGGAAGATAGGAAAGGACTAAAGGCGGTAGCAATCCTTGCGTAAAAGTCCCATTCAAAGGCGGATTAGGGTTGTAAACAACGCTTGCACCCGCATTATCAGTCAAAGCAGGCGTTAGGGTAAATGAAACAATATCCATCATATTTACATTGTTATCAAAACTATTAAAATGTAAACTGTCATTAAAACAATAGGCATTACACATTCTTCGAACGTTTGGTTCTGAAAAGATAGGGTTGTTGTTGAGAATACTATTCCCATTCATATCTCTTATATAAATATCCGCAGTAGCACAAATCATTGTACTAGCTGCATTTTGTATCGTGTTGATTGAGCTAGAACGCAACAAGGAAGGGTTCGTAATAGACAAATGAACGATAGGAAATGTAGTTTGTGCCACATCTAGTAAGAGCGTGCGGGTTACTTCACTTGTCAAACAATTTCCACAAGCATCATTATAAGAAGTCACGCTGTAAGTCCAGCCACCATTATAAGTCAAATTAGCTCCTACGTTACCGTTGTAATCTTGAGGTTCGGCTACAAGTGCATTAGTATGAAAAATCGGAGCTGTAACCCCACAAGTGTAGTAAGTTCTTAACGTTACTAAATATTGTGTTCCTCCTTGATAAGAATAGGACAAATCCATGGCTAATATTTGCGCTTTCAAGGAAGGCAAACACAAACTTAGCATACAGATAAAGCAAAAAAGCATTCGTGTCGTGTCGTGTCGTGTCGTGTCGTGTCGTGTCGTGTCGTGTCGTGTCGTGTTTTGCTTCGCAAAACTGCCTGTGTCGGTCGCTGCGCTGCTTAGTAGCGGGCTGCGGACGGGAAAAGTTTGCATTGGGTTCATAAATAATGAAATTAAGTGTGATAGAAAAATGGTTGTTTATTTGGTTATCAAGGAAATCATTAGTTTTTAATTAGGTTTAGCAAGGTTTTCCTGAACTTTGTTGGGTTTAAGCCTTGCAAGTTATTTAATCCTTTTCAAAAAAAGAAAAAATAACGACATAAACGGTAAAATCCTGCCGTAAGCGGTTATATTTTTGTTGTGAATGGAAAACAAAAGCAAATCTAATCGGGAGAAAATACAAAATCCATTACCTTTTTTGGGCAAAGTCCGAAAAGAAAAAAGGGAAAAGCAACACTGCCTTTCCCTTTTCTCTTTTACTTATTCCTTTATATTACACCGCTACTTTTGGGGCTGCGGCTTTCATTTCTTCGGTAGCCATGGCTTCGAATTTTTTGAAATTTTCTACAAATTTCTCTGCCAATTGCTCGATTTGTGCATCGTAAGCAGCTTTGTCTGCCCAAGTGTTGCGAGGTACTAATACTTCAGCAGGAACATTTGGAACAGCAGTAGGCACTGCTAATTCAAAGTTAGTAATTGTTTCAAATGAAACATTATCCAAATCGCCATTCAAAACGGCTGTAATCATAGCACGGGTGTATTTTAATTTCATACGAGAACCCACGCCATATTTACCACCTGTCCAACCTGTATTAATCAACCATACATTTGTATTGTGTTGTCCGATTTTTTTACCTAATAAATCTGCATATTGTGCAGGATGTAAAGGCAAGAAAGGTGCGCCAAAACAAGTAGAGAAAGTTAAGGTTGGCTCAGTAACACCTACTTCTGTACCTGCTACTTTCGCCGTATAACCTGATACAAATTGATACATTGCTTGTCCAGCAGTCAATTTAGAAATCGGAGGTAATACCCCAAATGCATCACAAGTTAAGAAGAAAATATTTTTAGGAAGACCGCCTTTTGAAGGAATTTTTGCGCCAGGTATAAAAGAAATCGGATAAGAAACGCGGGTATTTTCAGTAATACCGTTTTCATATACTTTTCCTGTAATGTCAACGCCTTTGCCATTTTCAAAATTCACGGTGTTTGTGCCTTCGTTGAACACAATGTTTTCAAGCAAAGCACCTGGTTTTACAGCAGCCCAAATTTGAGGTTCTTTGTCTTCCGTCAAATCGATACATTTTGCATAACAACCGCCTTCAAAGTTGAAAACGCCATTGTCAGACCAACCATGTTCGTCATCACCAATCAAATAACGCTCAGGGTCAGCAGAAAGCGTTGTTTTTCCTGTTCCTGAAAGTCCAAAGAAAACGGCTACATCGCCATCTTTTCCTTCGTTTGCAGAACAGTGCATCGGCAATACTTGGTGATCAACAGGTAAAGTACAGTTTAACACAGTAAAAATTCCTTTTTTCATTTCGCCTGTATAAGCACTACCGCCCACAAGAACGATTTTGCGTGTAAAGTCGATGATAGAGAAATTTTTGCTTTTTACGCCATCAAACACTTCTTTGCTTGCTGCGTCCATCGTTGTCAAATCATCGCCGCTTGCTTCATAATCAGAAATAGCGATAACGTGCCAATCTGGGCTAAAATTTTCGAGTTCTTCGGTAGTTGCAGGATTGATGAACATATTGTCCGCAAACAAATTTTGCCAAGGCATCAAGTTTACGACCCTTACTTTGATACGATAGGTTTCATCAGCACCTGCATACATATCTCTGACAAACAATTCTTTGTCTTGGATAAAGTTGATAACACGCGCCAATAATTTTTCAAAAGCCTCAGAGCTAATCGCATGGTTGAAAGTACCTCCATTTTTTGACCACCAAACGGTATCTCTTGTATAATCATCCATTACAGCAAATTTATCTTTGGGAGAACGTCCCGTAAATTTACCTGTATTTACGCACAAAGCACCGCTATCTGCAAGCACGCCTTGATTACGCTTGATGGTTTCCTCTACCAATTCTGCGGCAGTGAGATTCCAATTTTGATGAAGCGATTGGTGGATCCCTGCGGATTCCAAGCCAGCAACTTTTGATTTAATACCAGAAAATGTCATATTGAAATATGTATAAAATAACAGTAACCTATTTTGAGAGAAAAGTGAATAGTGAAAAGTGAATAGTATTTTGGCAACATCTCCTATTTCGTAAAAATAGATGTCATTGCGAGCAAACGAGGGAAAAATTTCTTCGCTTCGCTACGAAATTTTGACCGAGTGCTGCGAAGCAATCCTACCCAGCTTTAACATTACAGAGTGGCTAATTTTTTACATAATGTATAAAACTAAACTTATGCTTCCTTTTCACTGTTACCTTTTCATTTTTCCTTTTCAATTCGGCTGCAAAGGTAAGGAATAGTTTATTGGTAGAAAAACGGGAAAAATTTACAAGCTCGCAGGATTTTCCACTTTATTTTAACAAACTTCTATTAATTTAGCCTTGTTGTTATACAATGTTTAATAATTCGTGCTTTTTATTGTATTTTGATTAAAAAATTAAGCAAATAAAAAAAAGTGATATTTTGTAGAAAATGTAGAATAGCCTGCTATTTTTTGGTAACCTCTTAAAAAAAAGGGTTAGCAGCATCACACTGCTAACCACAAAAAATGAATAGTAGTGGGCCTATTCTTTCACAAATTTACAGATTCGATTACACAATATTAAATAATACATTCCTCTCGGAAGT
>JBJXHA010000127.1:0-6630 GCA_046160275.1 Bacteroidia bacterium
TGCTCGCAGATTTGATTCACTATTTCCGTTTGACAAATCATCGCATCTGCACTCACCACGGCTCCTGTTAGGTTGATACTTTCGAGCAAAACTGGAATCGCCTTAATTTCATTACTTTTATCCGAAACCTTTTGCTGACCTATACTCAATCCATTTTCGCTTACCCAAGCACTCACTAAATAAAAACCACTTGAACCCTTACTTTTGGGTGATACGCCCTTTATTTTCTTCCCATCTAAACAGATCTGCTTCTCTGATAAACAGTCTATAAAGTGCTGACTATAAACCGATAACAACCTAATAAAGTGACACGGTTCTATCATACTGAACACTCGCTCATATGTATCATGGCTCGGAAATCCATTCGGATATTTTAGATACTTTTTCAGCTTTTTTCCATGGGTCTTGCTGAAAATTACCATATCTTGATAATCATGACCATTCGCTAATAGCGTAAATAGACCTGTCAAAATTATATCCGAAAGTAAATGTTTTACTTTTCCCCCCTGACGAAAATCTGGTAGCTCATTCACCATAGACACCATTAGTTCACTTATTGTATTATCCATAACTCCTTTCTCCGCAAAACTAATTCTTTTTTACGAATTTTCTACTTTTCGTGCGTTTGTCCTATTTTTTTTTGTTTAGATTGAATTTTTTTGAAAATTTATTTGTAATCTGAAAAAAAGTTGTTAAATTTGTTGTATAATTACAGGAAATAATATTACTTTTGATTGAAATAAATCAATGATATAATATTGTTTGGTTTGTGAAAAATGAAATTAGTATTTTTATGCCTTATAAATGCTTGATTTTCTTGCAATTATAATTTAGCCGACATTTTTCCCTAAAATATTAACAAGCAATGACTGTGAGTTCGATAAGAAAAACAAATGTAAGTTTTTTTAGATTTCTGTTCGTTTTTATTTTTAGGTTTAATTTTAGTTTTTTAATATTGCAGTAGATTTTATCTTCATATTTTCAGATTGACCTAAATTTTCAACCTTCATGATAACATCAATGTATAGGACTTTATTTTTACTCACGCTTTTTTGCTTTGTGGGTTCCGTTTATGCCCAAGATGAGGGCGACGCTTTTTTGTATTTTGAGTTCGGGAAACACTCGCTTACCCAAGAAAGCCGCAACCGCCTAGACCTCCTAGCGCGTGCGTTTACAGCAGATGATTCTCTTCAAGTAGAAATATTTGGCAATGCGGATAGTGTTGGTTCTGATGCTTTCAACATTACTTTGGCTGAAAACCGATGCCGCGAAGTATGGAATTATCTTGATGAAAAAGAACATTTGACTATCAAAAAAGCCGCAATGTCCACTTCTGGCGAGCATTATCCTTTGCTTTCTAACAAATCAGGAACAAACCGTAGCTTTAACCGCAGAGTGTTAGTTTCTATTAGAAAGCTGCAAGCAGGTAGCGAAGCTCCTTATCCTTTGGTTGTCAATGGCAAAATCGAGGGAACGGAAGGTTATGCGCCTCCAACAACGATAACAGACATCGTGCCGATTCCTCCTGCTCCTACCGTAACTGAAACGCCACCAGCAGAGAAACCAGAGGTAGCAGTGGTAAGCGAGACTCCGCCAGCCATAAATCCGAATGAAATGCTAAAAGCCAAAGGAGTCGTTGACCCTTTGGAAGAAGAACGTCAAAAAAATTACCAAAATACCTTAATCAAAGCACGCAAAATGCTCCGAAAAGGAATGTCTATCGAAGATGTAATGGAATTTACAGATTTGGATAAAACTACGGTGGAAAAATTAAAAGAAACCGTAGGCGTTTTGAAAGATGATTAGTTGATGGGAAACTAGCAAAAAAGTTCGAAACCCTTCCAAGGGTTTCGAACTTTTTTTGTTTCTTACTATAATGTGTTCTGACATTCCCCATTCGCACAAACAAAATCCTCTTCTTTAATTACATTTACCCAATGGCAATTTTTACAAATCCGAAATTCAAATGCTGTGGTAAAGTATTCAGGGTAAGCAACTCCTGTTTTTGCCAATGCTTTAGCAACAGCCTCCCACGAACTTGGCGATGGACAATAGCCTGTTGAAAGGTTGCTTATTTGGCTAACAAGAAGGGATTTCTCTGCCTTATGATGAACACGTTCAAAAGTGATTTCTCCTGCCGATAAAACATTTTTTCCATTTGCACAAACTACGTGCTCCGAATGTCTATCATTGATTAACAAATTGTAATCTAAATCAATCACAAAAGTTGCGATTATTTCACCATAATTACCCGTTTTCTGTTTCGTTTGGATAATCCAATTTTCTATGTCTGCCATTGAGCTTATACAAAACCCTTTTAACTCGGGTTTTACCAACTTTAGCAACTCACTTTTTCCTATAAATGGATATTCTATCGGTTTATTCATGACTTACTTCGTCAATCGTTTCAATCAAAATCCGCAAAGCATTTTCCAATTCTTCCAAAGAAATAATCAAAGGTGGTCCTAAACGGATAGCGGTTGTGCAGCTCAAAAACCAGTCGGTAATTAAGCCTTTTTGTAAAGCACGATGACAAACGGCAAGCACTTTTTCAAAACTGCCTAATTCTACGGCAAACATCAATCCTTGTCCGCGCACTGCTTGAATAGCGGGGTGAACCAACATTTTTCGCATAAGAGCTTCTTTTTCAGGAATTTGTGCGATAAGATTTTCATCAAGAATTTTATTCAAACAAGCCAAGCCTGCTGCCGTTGTTACAGGATGCCCGCCAAAAGTCGTAATATGCCCTAAAATCGGGTTTTGTTGAATGACTTGCATCATTTCCTTTTTGGCAATAAAAGCCCCTATCGGCATCCCACCTCCCATACCTTTGGCAAGTAGCAGAACATCAGGCGTAACGCCAAAATATTGATGCGCAAACAAAGCCCCTGCACGTCCAAAACCCGTTTGAATTTCATCTAAAATCATCACCGCCCCAACCATATCGCAACGCTTTCTGACCTTTTGCAAATAATCATTTTGTGGCAGTAAAACTCCCGCCTCTCCTTGAACAGCCTCGACAATAAAGGCGGCTGTATTCGTGTCAATTTGCGCCAAATCCGCCTCCGAATTAAACGCAATAAAGTGAACATCTTCCAAAAAGGGGCCATAGCCTTCCTTTATCCAATCTGTGCCTGTTACGCTCAACGCGCCATGCGTACTGCCATGATAAGAATCCTTACAAGCCACAATTTTTTTTCGCCCTGTATATTTCTTGGCAATTTTTAAAGCACCTTCTGTTGCTTCCGCGCCACTGTTGGTAAAGTAAACGCTTTGTAATTCAGAAGCTAGAACTTCGATTAATTTTTGGGCAAAATCTGCCGCAGGCTGCATCACAAATTCGCCATAAACTAAAGTGTGCATATAAGTTGCTACCTGTTTTTGCACGGCAGCCACAACCTCTGGCGCACAATGTCCTACGTTGCTCACCGAAATTCCGCTAATAAAATCTAGGTACTTTTTGCCCGAAGTATCAAACAAATAAATGCCTTCACCCTTAGCGATTTCCAATAAAATCGGAGAAGGCGAAGTTTGCGCTTGATATTGAAGAAATTGTTGGCGTAATGTCATGATGTTGAGAATAGATGAGGGGCATTTTTGCGGTGCAAAGATACGGACTTTTATAGTAGCAAAAAATTTACCCGAACAATGGATAAGGAAACAAAAGCTACAGCTCCTTTGCCTAATTCCCCAAAAATGCGTAACTTTGTGGGCTTTTCTGTAATACTTTTACTTTTTTCTCATGCGCGATAAAATCACACAAAAAACATTCAATCCTGCCGTTTTAGAAAAAACGATAGATGAAAATAAACAAGGGCTTGCTTATCAAGGAAATACGAATACTGTTTTTGAAAAGAAAGCCTATATCGAAACCTATGGTTGTCAGATGAATTTTTCTGATACCGAAATCGTTGCTTCTGTGTTAACGGAGATGAACTATGGTTTTACTGCCAACGAACACGAAGCAGATGTGGTTTTTATCAATACTTGTAGCATTAGAGAAAATGCCGAGTCAAAAGTATGGAATCGTTTAAAAGCCTTGAAAACCCTCAAAAAACAACGCCCCGATTTGGTCGTAGGTGTCTTGGGTTGTATGGCGGAACGCCTGAAAGCAAAATTGTTAGAGCAAGAACAATTGGTGGATATGGTAGTCGGTCCAGATGCTTACCGCGACCTTCCGCGCTTAATTAGCGATGCAGGTGAAGGGCAAAAAGGCGTAAATGTATTGCTTTCTCGCGAAGAAACCTACGCAGATATAGCCCCTATTCGCTTGAATACCAATGGGGTAAGTGCCTTTGTTACCATTATGCGCGGTTGCGATAATATGTGTACCTTTTGCGTAGTGCCTTTTACACGTGGTCGTGAGCGTAGCCGAGATTGGCGCAGCATTGTGCAGGAATGTACGGATTTGGTGGCGCAAGGCTACAAAGAAGTTACTTTATTAGGACAAAACGTAGATTCGTATAAATTCAAAAGTGAGAATGAAGAAGAGGCTTGTACTTTTGCCCAATTATTGGAAAAAGTAGCTTTCATTCACCCTGATTTGCGCGTGCGTTTTTCTACTTCTCACCCCAAAGACATTACAGATGAAGTACTTATGACTATGGCAAAGTACGAAAATATTTGCAAATACATTCATTTGCCTGTGCAATCGGGAAACAGTCGCATTTTGGAATTGATGAATCGTGGCTATTCCAGAGATTGGTATTTGGGAAAAGTGCGCCGTATTCGGGAATTGATGCCTAATTGCGCGATTTCTACGGACATTATCACAGGATTTTGTAGCGAAACAACAGAAGAACATGAAGAAACCTTGAGCTTGATGCAAGCCGTGAAATTTGATTATGCGTTTATGTTCGCTTATTCAGAACGCCCAAATACGCCTGCGGCAAAACGTATGCAAGATGACGTTTCGGAAGCAGATAAGAAAAAACGTTTAGCAGAAGTAATTGAATTGCAAGGCGTTCACTCTAAAGAAAGCAATTTGGCAGAAATTGGTAGAACGCTAAAAGTATTGGTTGAAGGCAATTCTAAACGCTCCGAACATGATTTTTGCGGACGCAGCGACCAAAATAAAATGGTGGTTTTCCCAAAAATCGAAGGTGTAAACGTAGGCGATTATGTATATGTGAAAATCGCAGAGGCAAGTTCGGCAACATTAAAAGGGCAAATGGTTTCTTAACATCATAAAATAAGCCTTAATAAAAGTGGATATTTGCCTGAAAAAGCAAGTATCCACTTTAAATTTTATGTTAAATTTTGTAACTTAACACACCCTTTTCTTTTCTGTACGTTATGATAAAAGAATTAATTATCTCGTTATTTTTATGCACCAATTATTTGTAAAACTACTGTGTTGCCTATTTTTTTGCTCAAATATTCTGTACGCACAACGCGCTTGTAGCGAAGATGCAAAAGGTTATTCTCCAACCATTCATGCCCTCGTTTTGGAATGGATGCAAAGCAATAATCCGCCTAATCCTAGAGGAGTCGAAGCTACGCAAATGAACATTCCGATTGTGTTTCATGTAGTTTATAATACACCACAAGAAAACCTTGCCGATTCTTTTTTGATTTCACAAGTTCAAGTATTAAACGAGGATTTTCAACGCCTCAATGCGGATTCTATCAACACGCCTGCTGCTTTTGATTCTTTGGCGGGTGGTTGGAACGTAACTTTTCGGTTGGCAAATGTCGACCCTAATGGTTCGCCTACCAACGGCATTCATCGTGTGAGTACAAACGTAGCGGCTTTTATGGCGTGTGATGACGTGAAATTTAGTGCAGATGGTGGCGCAGATGCTTGGCTGCCCGATTATTACCTCAACATTTGGGTTTGCAATTTAGGAAATGGCTATATAGGGCAGGGGCAATATCCAGGGGGAAGCCCAATTACAGATGGAATTGTCCTTGATTATGAAGTAGTTGGGAGAAATGGCTTGGTACCGCCTTATGATAAAGGGAGAACCGCCACGCATGAATTAGGGCATTATTTTGGGCTAATCCACATTTGGGGTGCAAATATGAATAGTTGCACGAGTGAAGATTCAATAAGCGATACGCCTAGCCAATATACCGCAACCTTGGGCTGTCCGCAAGGGATAGTAACAGATGCCTGCACGAATGGTATTATGTATATGAATTACATGGATTATACTGATGATGCTTGCATGAATTTGTTTACACAACAGCAGATTTCACGTATGTTTCTGACGCTCAATGCCGTACGCTCTAGCTTAATTAACTCTTTTGGATATAATGATGCACAAACTAGCAGCCTTCCTTCAAGTCAAGAAAAGGATTTGCAGCTATTTTTGTACCCAAACCCTGTACAAAATACCTTACAAGTAGAGATAAAAGGAGAAAACGTGAAAGAAATAAGCCTAACCTTAACCGATGCACTCGGCAAAATCTATGAAAAACGCAACATTCCGCAACTTTTTTCGGGAGATTTGCAACAATTTGAAGTAGCACATTTAGCAAGCGGCTTGTATTTTTTGCAAATAGAAACCCATGGTAAAAAAGTGGTGCAGAAATTTGTGAAAGGATAAAAGCGTTCTGTTGTTGTCGCATGGCTGCCATTTCTAATTGTTACTATCTTTTTGCATCGTGTTCAGGTAGGGGGGGGGG
>JBJXHA010000128.1:0-3896 GCA_046160275.1 Bacteroidia bacterium
TAATTACGATTTTAAAATGATTTGTGATTGTATGGCTGTGAGATAACTTTTTATTACTGCCTATATTTTTGGGTGAGTTTGCATACGTTTAGCAAGTATTTTATTTGCATTTTTTTTCATATTGTTACGTTTTTAAGTAAATTTATTTTAATATAATTAGTAATGCATAAATATTTTGCTAATTATATTTTCTTTTGTTGGCTTTTTATTAAATTTGTGGCTTATTATTCTAATCACAGTATTTTTTATGACAAAAAACAAGTACAATTACGAGTATTTCGATGTAGCAATCGAAAAATATGGGAAATTATTTGTAAAGAAAAATGAAGCAGCGTTTTTAGCAGCTATCGAAGGTTTACCTTCTTTATCAACTATTGATAATCTTGAGAATATTGCGCATTTGATAATGAGCGAGATTCCGCTACGCGAGATGCAAAAAGAATTGGTTGAGGCTTATGAGATTTATACAAAGTTGGGGGCAACATTTGAAGACATCGTGGAAAATGGGGTAGTCATTCTGCAAAAATATAAAGACTTAGCCAATCCCGAATATGTGGATTATGAATATATTGAAACCAGTAATGAAGTAATTGATGAGGAAGAGGTAAATAATACCCCCTTAGAACAATCTGACTTGTTTTTTAATGAGGAGAGATACATGGCTATGAGTGAAGATTTCAAGTTGCTGTTTGCTGCTCAATTCATAAACGAGGAAAGTCTGGAGGCATTAGAGAAGGAAATAGAGGGGTTTATGCAAAACCTAGTATGCGAAGATGAGGAAAAAATTGAAACCATTTTGTTTCAGCACAAACTTTCTTTGCTTTATGAATACCAAAAAAGGGGATTGTATAAAGGACATATCGCTGATATGGTTATTGGTATAAAATTAAGAAACTATTTGGAATCACTCACCCATGAGCAAATAGATTCAATGACGGCAGTTGATGTTTTAAAAAGCATACATCCTAATGCAATAATCCCTGAAAAAGATGCACTCGAACCCAATGAAGCAGATGAATCGCTGTTTCTGATGCAATTGGAGGGCGTTAATATCTTAAAAGAAATTGCTAGGAACTTAAACACAGATAAAGAGAAGTTGCTTCCTCTGTTATACAAATATTACGAACATTCAGTACTTGCAATGAAAGAGTTATATACGCCTATTGCCGAAGCATTAGGTGATAAAGTGAGTAAGGAGGTAGCAGAAACTATAAAATTGGGTATGACTAATCTTGAATCTTACAGAAATGAAATACAAATAGACAATAACCTTGATATTCCCATAGAAGAAAGATGTAGCTTTTGTAGGAGCAGTATTTATGAAATTGATTTTGAAAAAGACTTAAAGCAGGAGTGCTTCAAATTCTTTGTTCATTATGAAACGTTTAAGACGATTAGGTACGGTAAATTGCAAGACCGAAAGTTGAATGATACGCTTGACGCAATTATGGATTCTTTAGAAGGACTTAGCAAACCTACTCCTCCGAGAGTAAACTATGAACAATTAGTGAAAAGTAAACGAAATACTACCTCACAAATCAAAACTATCGTAGTGAAAAAAGCGTTGCCAAAAATCGAATGGCGAGGCACTGCAAGGCAACTATATGACTTGTTTCTAGCACTTTATGTAAAAAGTTGGATAGCAGAAATAGATTTTAACTTGATAACAAATTATTTTGAAAATGCAGAAGGGATTGAAAAGTTCCAATCTAATTTGACGGAACCAAGTCTATTCAAAGACTTAAAAGTGAATGTCAAACCCAAAGAGCAAGAGAAGGATTCTAAGAAGAATGAAGGTAAAATCGTATGGTTGGGAACGCGGAGGAATTTAGGAGACCTTTTTGTGATTTTACACACAAAAAAATGGATAAGAGTGCTTACCCCTAAGTTAGTGATGGCTTATTTTACAAACTCTAATGCCTTAGATAAGCTAATGAGCAAAACAAAAGAAGGAGAAGATATAAAAACTTGGTACGCTAATATTTATAATGGAAACTATATATCAAAATTCGACAAAATTTCCCAAAAATAACTCTCTGATTTTAAGTGCCTTACATCTAAAATCCGTTCCAAAATCGTTCCTGGAACGTTTCAAGGAACAACTTTTCCCATTTATAGATACTTACTTTGCAGCGCAACTCAATCAAAGTTGCGCTTTATTTATGTTAATAATACAACTATCAAGCGAAGAGCTTGAAAACATGATGGAGAAGGCTGTTAGCAAAGCCTTATCTTCTCAAAACATAGGCAATACCGAGCCGAATTTTTCGCTGCTCACGATTGAGCAAGCTGCGGAGTTTTTAAACCTCGCCAAACCCACACTTTACAGCTTTACTTCTAAGCGGGAAATCCCCCATTTAAAGAAGGGGAAACGCATTTACTTTGAAAAGGAAAAGTTGGTGGCATGGTTAAACGAAGGCAGACAAAAAACGCAATCCGAAATTGCTTCTGAAATGGGTACGCTTATTTCAAAGAAAGGAGGTAGAAATGGAAAATAAACCTTCTTTTCAAACGCAGTTGCAACAAGACGTAAAAGAGAACGCAGCGTTGCCCACAGATGCTTTTCTTTCCCAAATGCTTGCTACGCAAAAACACCTTTTTGAAAAGGCAAGCAAAGAGGTAACTTTTTCTCCTCCTCTACTGAAGTGGAATGAAACTGGGGTTTTTCGTAAGGGTACAATTAATGTCATTCAAGGGAAATTTGGTTGCCACAAAAGTCGTTTGGCGGAGTTGTTTTGTAGTGTGTTTTTGAAAACTAAGGAGTGTGAAACGCCCTTTTTAGGCTTCAATAGCAGCGAAGAAACCCAATTTGCGGTGAGTTACATTGATACTGAACGCAACCTTGATGAAGAAATACCCGCTACGATTCAAAACATACGAGAAAAAGCAGGATTTGAGAGGACAGAACTAAACCCCCATTTTTATGTAACATCTATCAAGAAATTTGAAAGAAAAGAACGGCTAAATGCGGTAAAATCTTGGGTATTGCATTTGAAAAAGGAGGAAACAAAACAACTTTTTGCGGTGCTTGATGTGGTAACGGATTGTGTGGAGAGTTTCAACAGTGATGGGCAAAGTATGGAATTGTTCGATTTCTTGGGAAATTTATGCGATGAGTGTGGGGTAACTTTTTTGTTGCTGATACATGAGAATCCTGGTACAGAGAAAGCGCGTGGGCATACAGGTACAGAAGCAGCAAATAAATCCTCTTGTGTGATGCAAATTAGTATCGAAAGCGAAGCGGAGAACCTAATCAAGCTCAAATTTATCAAATTGAGAGCCGCAGCCCGCCCAGAGCCGATTTACTTGCAATATTGCTCTACTGCCAAAGGTTTGGTCATGGCATCTTCAAGCGTGGTAGAAAGTGTAGTGGGAAGCAAACGAAAGAAAGCGGATATTGAACTGGTAAAGGAACGATTGGAAATTTTGCTATACAAACCTATGCCACAAAAAGAGCTTTGTAGCGAATTGATTGCTTATTTTGGCGGTTCAGAAAATACTATCAAAAACCGTTTGAAAGTGTTGGCAGATACGAAGGCGGTTTTCCTCAATGCCGAAGGGCAAGAGTGTTTGCTTGTGATGGAATGGGAAAAGGGGAAAAGTGCTTATTATTACCTTAAACCAAATCTTCCTACCCTGCCTGGATTAGAAATAGAAGGTTAGGACTTATGACAACGACCACCCAACCAAAACAATTCGCCTATATAGATTTTGGTTTGGTTGCGTAGGTTAAACAGGTATTTTGAGCATTAATTTTTATGACAACGACCACCCAACCAAAACAATTCGCCTATATACATTTTGGTTGGGTAGGTTAAGCAGGTATTTTGAGCATTAATTTTTATGACAACGACCACCCAACCAAAACAATTCGCCTATATACATTTTGGTTTGGT
>JBJXHA010000129.1:0-10169 GCA_046160275.1 Bacteroidia bacterium
CCATGCCATTTCTTGTCCCTTTTTTCGATAATTCGTAAATTTCGTAAGTAAATCCTTTTTCAATCTCTTTCAAATAAGGGAAATAACGATTTGCGAGTTTCACGAAGGAATAAGGCATATTTCCCAACACCAAATGAGGCTGTTTCATTTGCTGAAGTTGCTGCTCCCATTCCCTTAAATTATTCACATCTTTGAACAAATAACGCGCTGAAATGTCCTTTTTTTCCTGCTTTGCATAGTATTCTACGTATTCTTTGCGAATAGAATAATAAGTCAAAGTGCTGTCTTGCGGTGGCGTTTCCCTTGCAGCATATTCATAAAAAGCCTTATGCGGTTGATGATAAGAAATATCAAAATGCTGCCTTTTGTAAATTAAAGAAAGGAGATTTAGGGAAATAAGTGCAAAAACAGCAAGGTTCATTTCTGCTTTTTTAAAGTGTTCTGTATATGAAAACAAAAACAAGAGCAAAAAAGGATAGGTAAAAATCAGCATAGAAAACTGCAAAAGCGGCGCACGCAACACCGAATAAGCATAACCAATCAGTAGCGGGAGAAAAAACCAAAGCAAGGAAATGCTTCGCTTTTGAAGGGTGGAAAAGGTAAGGTTTTCAGAAGTAGGACTATTATTTGTATTAAGTTGGTAATTTTTATACAGAGAATAGCTAAATAAAATAAGGATAAAAATTTCTACATAAATAGAATAATGGAAAATATAGCCGAAATAATCTTTCACAAAATAAATATCAGGTTTGCCCAACCACTCTAAGCCTTTATTTTGAAATTGGTTCATAAAAATGGGCAAATGAGGGAAATATAACACGAACATTCCCAAAGCAAGTAGCAAAAAACGTTTCCAATCCTTTGTAAGATAAAAACCTGAAAGCCAAACAATTCCTGCGAATAAAGCAGTAAAATGATGGTTATATAAACACAATACACTTGCAAAGAGGTAGGATAAAGTGATAAAAAGAGAACCCTTTTTTTCTATGAAATTTGTCCATGCCCAAACCATCAACAAGGAAAGAAACAAGCCGCTTGCATAAGGTCGAGCAACATTTGCGCCCAAAGAAATTGCAAACTGCTGTGTAGCCATACACGCAACTAGCAATAAAGCCGTATTTTCCGAAAACCACTTTTTTCCAATTTGATAAGCAAAAAATAAACTGCCTAAGCCCATCAAAATGAAAGGAAATTTTATCACCCAAGGTTTATCTCCAAAGCATTTCACCCAAAACCACAAAAAGACCTGCACACCCGCAGGATGCCCGTCTGGTTTTACGCCTAATTCTATTAGCTCCTGAAAACTAGCATATTGCAGGCGACTCCAAGCACTCAACTCATCGTGCATAAGTGGCAAATTGGGTAAATCCCAAAAACGCAAGACTGCAGCAAGCAAAAATAAGAAGCCACGAAGTAGGAAATGTGCTGATTTTGGCATGGTAGTGACAAGAGAAATTTTCGTATTCTAGGGCGTTCTTGTGTGTTTTTGAGAAGTTTGAATCAATAATAAACCCAAAAACACGCACATAGCAGTAGCAGGAACAACAATTGCAGTCATTTCTTTCAGAATTTCCATTGTATATTGATAGGCTGAGTAGGCAATGTAGGCAAAGATGAGTAGCCAAGCCCCTAAATAAACATGACGAAGTCTAAAAATAAACTGCGAATTTTCATATAAAATAGGGCTATTGGCAAAAGGTTGTTTTTTATAAAGGTATTGATATGAAAAAACTAACATAGTCAAGATAGGTAGAACATAATAAATTACGTAAACTAGCGCAAACTGTTTCACTGCAAGCGTCAATATTAGCAAATAAAGCACGTAAATGAGAATGTCCATATTTTTACTTTTTTTAGCGTTTAAAAAGTTCGGAACTCTTTAAAGAACTCCGAACTTTTTGCTGCTATTCCCTTATTCCTTATTTAATTCCACCTCAATTTGCGCAATTTCTTCTTTAATTTTCGTGATTTTCGCCGACTTTTCCGCAATATCAGCATCAACTTTCTGCAATTTTGCAGTTAATTTTGCATCGTCCTCCACTTCTAACTCTTCGCGCAAATTTGCCGCCGTATCATTATCTCTGTCCAAAGATTTTTGAATGCGCTCAATGTCCTTTTCCAAACGCATTATTTTTTCTTTTTGGCGAAATTCCCACTCTTGACGCTTACGAATACGCATTTCTTCGCGCTCTTTTTGCATTTTTTCGTAGGCAAAACGCTTATCTTTATAATACTTATCAGCACGTTCATTTAGTTTTTCGAAAGCCGTTCTTGCAGCTTGACGAAGCTCATCGCGTTGTGTTCTTGTGAGTTTCACCTCGTTAATGTCTGCTTGCACATCTTTCAAATATTCTCTTGCTTCGTTAAAATCGTCAGAGAAATTTGCCAATTTTGCGCCAATTTCCACCCGCTCTTTCAATCGCGTATAGTTCTCGCTCGAAGCCTTTTCATAACCTTCTTGCACCGAATTTTGGCGTTCCGCCAAACGCTTAAAGGTTTTATCTAGCAATTCAAACAACTCATTCCTTTGCTCTCGCGTCAATTTTGCATCCTTCACTTCCCCTTGAATTTTTTTCAAAGCCTCTCTCACAGGTTGAAAAATTTCCACGTCCTCAGCTGCTTGTGCTTGTTGCTCAATTTCGCTATTTAAGGCTGCAAAATTAATCGCAGCTTCTTGCTCATATTGTTGTTTTTCAGTCGTTTGTCGCAAAGAAAGCGCGTCAAAAGCTTTGTTCAAACGGTCAAAAAGTTCATCTTTTTGCGTTCTTTCCAAATGAGCTTCCCGCATTTCCGTTTTTACCCCCAATAATTTCTCTCGCATTTCGCGCCATTCGGTAGTAGTAGCAACTTCTGCTTCAATTTCCGCAACTTTTTCAACAAATATTTGGTAATTTTCTGTACCTACTTTTTCTTTTAGTTGATTCAAACGAAGTAGAACATCATCTAATAGCATTAACACCTCTTTTTCATCAGCCTGCACCAAACATTCTTCTTCCCATTCGCCTTCTTCCTCTAAATTACGTTGATTGGAACGTGCAGTCCTCACCAAGTCTTTGTATTTTTGCGCAAACTCATAATCCTCTCGCAAAAAAGTGGCAGAATTTAGCACCTTTTCACGAAAAGCAGAGATATTTTCAATCAATTCCGTCTTATATTGTTCACTATAAGCCTGCAATACTTCCTTTCTTGCCTTACGTTTTAGCTGGGGAAGTTTGTCCTCTTTTTCAGGTTGAGGCAAATCCGTAGGATATTGATTATGAACATTTAAGTCCCAACAATGCTTTTGAATTTGAGACGGGAAAGTGATCGTTTCCCCATTTTTCCATTGTGTAAACAAAGAATCCTTGAAGCCTTCAAATGCCGTTTTCTCCGCAAAATCCGCTTCTTTTACCTGATAAATGGTTTGCTGATGCGGTGCTGGCGTTCCAAACTCAATCGCTAAGACGCTACGATTCGAATTAGCATCTGTTGCCCAAAAAACTTCTCTTGATACAAGTGTCATACGTTGCCCTCTTTGAATGAATAAGAAATGATGATGACGAGATAAGCAAATATAAGTTAATAGATTCACAATCAACCTATTAAACTCAACCGAAAAATTATTTTTTCTGAGAACAATATTACGGCATTTTTAGGGAATAGCCAAATTTTGTTTATAAGAAAGTGGTTGAAAAAAGAAATGACACTTTTTGCAAAATGTCATTTCTTAAGAACGAGTCGAAACTTTTTTAGGGTTTCAAAAATTCTTGAAACCATTTCCCTGAATCTTTAATGGTTCGTTTTTGGGTAGCATAATCCACGTGAACCAAGCCAAAACGTGGGCGATAGCCTTCCATCCATTCAAAATTATCAAGAAATGTCCAGACAAAATAGCCATTTACATTTACGCCTTCTTGTTTTGCTTTGAGTATAGAAGCTAAATAGGCTTGGAAAAATTCCACACGCTTTGGATCATGAACCGCCCCTTCTGCTAAGACATCGGGGAAAGCTGCACCATTTTCGGTAACAATTAAGTTTTTAATTCCTTTATAAGCAGCAAATTTTTTCAACAAATGATAAATGCCTTCAGGATAAACTTCCCAGCCCATTTCGGTATAAGGCACATTCCTATCTTTGGCAGATTTGAGCGTTCCCCAGATAAAAGGAATTGGAAACCAACGCGCTACGTCATGTGTATAGTTTTGAATCCCAATAAAATCAAAGTCAAATTTCATTTTATCTTCATCACCAGCTTGCTTAAATTTGTCTATTCGTTTCAAAATGGGTAAACTTTTTTCGGGATAGCCCAAGCCCAAAGCGGGCTCTAAATACATTCGATTTAACAAGGCATCGTATCTTTCCGCTGCTTTTACATTTATCGGATGCTGGTCGAGTGGGGTAACATAAGTGCAGGAAAAAGTAGAGCCTACATTGGCATTTGCTACATTTTTACGAATAATTCGCCCCCCTTCTGCTTGGCATAAAGTGGCATGATGCACAGCAGCCAAGTATTTTTGGGGGCTTTTGTAGCCAGGTGCGTGCATTCCCAACATATAGCCCAAAGTAACAAAGGCATTGGGTTCATTTAACACCATCCAATTTTTGACTTTATCGCCATAAGCTTTTGTACACACTTCTACATATTCAGAAAACCAACTCACAATATCGCGATTTATCCAGCCACCTTTGTCTTCCAAACATTGTGGCAAATCCCAGTGATACAGCGTTATCCAAGGTTGCATACCCAATTCCAAGGTTCTATCAATCACGCGATGATAAAAATCAATGCCTTTTTGGTTTGGTTTTCCTGTCCCTTCGGGCAGAATACGCGACCAAGCCAAAGAAAAGCGATTTACTTGAAAATTAAGCGACTTTAAGAGTGTTAAATCTTCGGGATAACGGTGATAAAAATCGCAAGAGATGTCGCCATTTTCTCCCGTTTTAATTTTATTTTTTTTATGCGAAAAAGTATCCCAAATAGAAGGGGATTTGCCGTCTGCATCGTGTCCTCCTTCAATTTGATAGGCAGCCGTAGCTACCCCCCACAAAAAATCTTTGCCAAAATCGCTGCGGCTCATTTGAGGGGAAAGACCGAAACTTTTTGCCCAAATTTCGGGGGAAATCATCGAAAGCGCGCCTGCCGCTAACGCTGATTTTAGCCATTCACGTCTATTCATACTTTAGTATTGTTAATCTCTGCCATAAATATAATTGTAATCCTTCAAAACCAAATGCAAAAACAGCTTATCGTCTTGTTTTGAAGTGATTTGTGCTACTTTTTTTACTTTATCTGCGAGTTTTCGCAAAATTTCGGGATTATTGCTACGCAAACCTGCGTCTAAGACTTCTTTTAAAATAGAAACATCACGGTCAGAAAGGTTTTCGATTTCGGGAAAAGTCAGTACATGGTCTTCTTTCGTTTCCACAAAAATGGTATCATCAAAAGTGGTGGCAAGTTTCAGTTTTACAACCGCTGTTCCTGCTGTCATGTCACCAATTCGTTGCGACTTTTTGCTCATAGCCACCGCAATTGTGCCTATTAAGCCCACCATTACTAGCCCAACCATTGATTCTCCTGCTAAAAACAGAAAAACCAAGAAAATTAAAAATGCTTCAGGAACCTCAATCGCACGGAATACCCATCTCAAAAAATAAGCAGCAATGTCAGGTGTAGAGCCATCAGCCTTAATTACGCGAATGTTCATCAAACGCTTACCCACCGTTTGCCCATGCCATAATATTTCAAAAAGTAAATCATAGTGCATGACAGGCAATGCAAAGAGCAAAAGCAACCATTTTTCGGAGTCGGGTGCAACGCCTAGTGAATCAAATAGAATTTGGAGCAAAATAAAATAGCCACCTTTAATCAAACTATCAATAATAGAGGCTCCAATGCGATCGCCCACAGTTGCAAGGGGGTACTCTAGTTCAATGTTTTGGGTTGTGGGAATGACAATTGTTTTCATTTTGAGAATAAAATAAGTGAGAGAATGAGGTGCTTAACGAAACTTATTCTCTCTTTGTTTCGTTAAAATGAGTTGAATGTGCAAATATACTTTTATTTGAGAATATTTGCTTATTTCTCATAAATTTTTTATCTTTGCCTTTGTTAATCCCAAAAATTCAAAATGGCGTTTGTTGATATCAAAAACAATGTAGCCTTTAGAAAAATATAAAGCATAAAATAAGCTAAAATCCTTAATGGAGTTGGCGTTTATTGTCGAAACAACAAACCTGCCATTGGTTAGTGTGGAAGAATTAGCAAGAAACAACTTACATTGATTGATTTTGCAAAAATTAATATCTAATCACTTTTCATCATTCATTCTTAATTGTTATGCGCGAACCATTATTTCTACGACAAAACAAAAACCTTTGGACAGAGTATGAAGATATGCTTTTTCAAGGGGAAGAGGATACCTCTAATCCAGACCGCTTGGCGCAGTTATACATTCAGCTTACTGATGACCTAGCTTATGCACGTACCTTTTACCCTAAAAGCCAGTCCGTCAAATACTTAAATGGCTTGGCAGCGCGTACACATTTGACCATTTATAAAAATAAAAAGGAGAAAAAGAATTTACTTTATGCCTTTTTTGCGGAAGATTTACCGCTCATTTATCGCCGTGCGCATAAATATTTTTTCTATTCTTTTGTGGTTTTCACCCTTGCTTTTTTGATGGGTTATCTTTCTACCTTGAAAGATGTGCAGATTCCTACCCTCTTTTTTGGGGCAGACTATGTAGAAATGACGCTCAAAAACATAGAAAAAGGCGACCCTATGGGGGTATATAAAAATCAAGCGTCTGCGGAAATGTTTGTTAGTATTGCCTCCAATAATATTCAAGTGGCATTTTGGGTATTTATTACAGGCATTTTGTGTTCAGTAGGTGCCATTTATTTTATTGGGCAAAATGGCTTTATGCTTGGTACTTTTTTCGGTTTGTTATATAATCACAGTGCATTGGGAGAGTCGCTATCAGTCGTGTATTTACATGGAGCTTTGGAACTGTCGGCAATTGTAATTGCGGGTGCAGCAGGTTTTATGTTAGGGAATAGCATTATGTTTCCAGGCACTTATACTCGTTTACAATCCCTACAAAGAGGCGCAAAAGATGCCATCAGAATTATGATTGGGCTTGTACCTGTCTTTATTCTCGCAGCCTTTTTAGAGTCGTATGTGAGCCGCCATTCAGATATGCACATCTCACTAAAACTTGCTATCATTCTTCCCTGCTTTGCTTATATTATTTGGTATTATATCCTTTATCCTATTTGGGTAGAAAAGGAATTGAAAAAACAGGAAGTTACTGTTGGGTAAAAAAATAAATCAAAGCAACAAGCGGAAACTTTGCTATCAAGAAATGCTGTTTATACAGGCATATACCTAAAAAGTTCGGAACTCTTTGAAGAGTTCCGAACTTTTTTTAGGCAGCCCCACTATATAAGATTTGTCCCTTGAGGACAAGAATACCTTCTTTTTCTATCTATTTATCAGCTTCACCCATTACAGGGTCAATTGAGCCAATCAATACTACCGTATCAGAAATCATGCTGCCTTCTAGTAATTTCTCCAATAATTGTAGGTTACTAAAAGAAGGAGAATTGATTTTACAACGCCAAGGAGAACCTGTGCCATCTGATTTAAGGTGGAAGCCTAATTCTCCTTTTGGAGCTTCTACGGCTGAATAAATTTCCGCACCTTTTGGTGGACAAACCCCTACATCCGTCATCATGAAATCATGAATCATTCCTTCCATAGAATAATAAATTTCATTTTTAGACGCATAAGTTTGTTTTGCATTGTCTGTACGAATAGGGCCATTTGGAACTTTCTGTAACAACTGGTCTAACATTTTCAAACTTTCCTCCATTTCAGACATACGAACCAGATAACGCGCAAAACAATCGCCCTCATCTCTCACAGGAATATCAAAATCCAATTGATCATACAACAAATAAGGTTCAAAAATGCGAATGTCATGTGCCACGCCAGAAGCTCTCAAGCTAGGACCTGTAAAGCCCATGTCAATTGCTTCTTCTTTGGTAATCACCCCAACACCAATGTTACGGCGATACCAAATTGCGTTATTGGTAAGCATTTTTTTCCAGTCTTTCAAATGTCCTTTGAATTGCTCTTTCCAATTATGAATGCCTTGCAATACATCGCTCGACACATCAAATTGTACCCCACCAATTCGCGCATGGCTTACCGTAAAGCGCACCCCTGCAAATTTATCAAACAATTCATAAATATTTTCACGCTCGCGGAAAGTCCACAAAAACATAGAAATCGCGCCTGCATCCATTACCATTGTTCCTAACCAAAGTAGATGTGCAGAAACCCTCGCCAATTCGCAGGCAATTGTACGCAAATACTGTGCACGAATGGGTATTTCAATACCCGCCAACTTTTCTACCGCTTGACACCAAGCTACGTTAGTAGAATAAGGTGCAAGGTAGTCCATACGGTCAGTGTAAGGCATAAACTCTTGGTAGGTTTTATGCTCCGCCAATTTCTCTACCCCACGATGCAAGTACCCAACGTCAACCACAGATTTTAAGATGCGCTCACCTGTTACCTCCAGAACACAACGCAAAACCCCATGTGTAGCAGGGTGTTGGGGTCCTAAGTTCAAGGTCATGCGCGTACTAAGGGGATCTTCATCTACCTCCACAGAGGTATGTTTGTCCTCCAAACGCTTATAAATTGCATCTTGATGTTTTGGGAAAAACATCGGTTTAAACTTATCTCGAAAGGTATAGAGCTTATTTGCCATACTCGCTGAACAATTAACAGTGAACAGTTATCAGAACGATTTTATCCAAAATTTTCCTTCTTTATGAAAGAAAATAAAATTAGAACGTGCAAAGGTAAAAAGTTGTTTTTGAATCGCCAAATATTCAAGGATAAGAATTGACAAAGAAAAACGTTTTTTTTCTATCTCATTGATAAATAGAGGGTTAAAACCCCCTATTTTATCACTCGTTCTTTCACAATATCTCCTGCTGCATCTTTAATCACCAATTTAAAGTGCGCTTTAGGTCCTGAAGTATGGGTAAACGTACAAGTATAGTTCTTTTTGCCAGGGTGAAGCGTTGCATTTTCGGCATAAACCTTTACCTCTTCCCCTGCTTCATTAATGGCGCAAATTTTCCCGCCTCTTATTGTTTCTGTTAATTCATATTCCCAAACAACGTTTATTTTTTCAGGAGGAAACACTTCCGTTTGCGCCTTATCGCCTAACTTCTGCTCTGCAACTAATTTTCCTCCCTCATTGACAATCCTCACATAATAATTTTTATCTTTGGGCAAATCTACCCCTACTGCTACCGTTGTATTATAATTTGCAGCCTCGTATTTTTTATCTTTAAAAACAGGAAAATACAAATCGCCCTCCTCATCATACACTGCAACACGACAATTTTGAGCTGCCAAACTTTTAAAACGCATCAATACATTAGAATCATAACGCTTCAAACCAGTCGTACTATCTTCTTTATTTACAATGCGTTGGGCAATTACTTTTCCATCAGCTTCTAAACGAAGGGTAAAACGAGAGCTAGGGTGCTGGGTATGAAATAAGCCGAATTTTTTCTGATGAAATCCTTCTTCAAAATCTTTGTCTTGAAAATAGGTGCGAATAACTGTTCCCGTAGAATCATATAAGCGCAAACTCGCCTTTTGCAAAGGCTCATCGGTACGCCATTCAAAACTTGTATTAATGTTGGTGAGATAATGCGGTCTAGGCGTATAAATAAAAGAAGAAACTGGGATATGTAAGATGTCACTCAACAAATTTGCCAAGCCTCTTACCTCTGTCGTATCTTCGCCATACACCTCCTCAATAGGGTTTCCATTTGCTACAGCCCATACTGCGCACTGTGCCGTAGTACTTAGTTTCTTCGAGGAAGAGATAAATTGTGCCACTTTTAACAAGTTTTCTTCCGCAAATTTTCCCAAACTAAATTTCTCATCTCTAGAAGGACCATGATTGTAGGACTGCGTACACATCGTAAATAATTTCTCGGTTTTGGTTTCGCCACCTTTTAGCGTAATCAATTCTTCTTTCACGATAATTAAATCTTGTACCGTAGAATCATCGCTGACAAATGTCCAACCTGCGGGAATTTTTACACAAATGGGCTTGGCACTTATATTTTTCAAACTAATGCCTAAACATTCGCCA
>JBJXHA010000130.1:0-8060 GCA_046160275.1 Bacteroidia bacterium
AAACGTCCTATTTCTACCTTTGAACTATTGCCTTCAGATGTCGCTTTAGGAGGTACTGAAAATGTTTTTACCCCTGTTGGGAAATTATCTTTGGGGTTAGGTATAAATGGGCGACTTCTCTTGCATAGAAAGGTCGAGTTAAATGTCAAGTTTTTAGTATTGGATAAAGGGTATGCAGAAATGCATAGCACCTTGCCAACTACTTTGAACCTTGACAGTGAACCAACGATAAAACGAAAAGCGATTCATCTTTTATATGCGTCATTCCCATTTTCTTTACGTTATAATTGGATAGCAAAAGAAAAGTGGAGAATTTTTAGCACATTGGGGCTTTCTCAAGACATTAATCTCATCAATTCTAATAAGTTGTATGATAGGTTTGCGATGAGTTGGGTGAGCAGCACGGGAGTGGAAATCAAGATTTCTGATTTTCACAACATTACAATTGAGCCAAATATAAGAGTTGCTTCACAGCCCTACTCCACAACCGCTTTTTCTAGTGAAAATAGCCGCGCCTACATTTATGAGCCTTATTCCATAGGTTTTATGATTGGGATTAATCGCTTAACACGCAGCAAAACTTGCCCTAATTAAGAGAATGAATAAATTTTGCTAACTTATTTGTTCTCAGTTGTTTAGAATAGCTTATTAGAATGTTTATAAAAGGGGAAAAAGGAAAAGAATAACAACTCTTTTCCTTTTTCCCTTTTGTTTTAAGAACACGATGGTAATTAGTTTATGGCATAAAAATATTTTAAAATATTAATAATCAAATATTTAGCTTTTATTTCAACTATAAACTATCACCTACTTATCGTTAATTAACTACCCATTTCGTCTATTTTCCCTTCTGCTTTCATTTCATTGTATAATTTACTTCTCTTAATTCCATAAGCGAAATAAATAGCAACTCCTATCGCCATCCATACAATCAAACGAATCCATGTATCTAAAGGCAAACCTGCCATCATGCCGAAGCAAGTAAGAATCCCCAAAATTGGTACAAGCGGTACAAGTGGCGTTTTGAAAGAGCGTGGAGCGTCAGGTTGTTTTACACGCAATACCCAAACCCCAATACATACCAATACAAAGGCGAAAAGCGTTCCGATACTGGTCATTTCACCCACAATATTAGCAGGAACAAAACCAGCAAAACCGCCTACAAATAGCATAAATAAGGCATTTGATTTCCATGGTGTTTTATAAGTAGTGTGTACTTCTGAAAAAATCTTAGGTAACAAACCATCTTTTGACATAGAGAAAAATACGCGAGATTGCCCCATCAACATTACCAAAATGACAGAAGAATAACCTGCCAAAATTGCCATGATGATTAATTGTTTCAACCAAACATAAGGGGTATGCTCAATTGCTATGGCAACAGGCGCGATTCCATCTTTTCCTGCAAATTCTGTATAATTTGCCAATCCTGTCATTACATGGGCAAACAATATATACAACACGGTACAAATTGCAAGCGAAACCAAAATACCAATTGGCATATCTCTCGCTGGATTTTTCGCCTCTTGTGCAGCAGTTGAAACAGCATCAAAACCAATATAAGCAAAGAAAATAATTCCCGCAGCGCGTACAATTCCGCTCCAACCAAAAGAACCAAATTCGCCTGTATTTTCGGGAATGTAAGGAGTGTAGTTAGAAGGAGTAATATAAAACCAACCTAACACAATAAATATCAACACAACTACAACTTTTAAGCCTACGATAATTGCATTTACCTTAGCTGATTCTTGCGTACCTCTAATCAGAAGCAAGGACATAAGAATCACAATAAAAATGGCAGGTAAATTTATGACCCCTCCTTCAAAGGGCGAGGAACAAATCGCTTCGGGTAGATGAAAACCCAAATTTCCTAAAAATTTATTGAGATACCTCGACCAACTAATTGCCACGGTTGCAGCTCCCACCGCGTATTCTAGCACCAAATCCCACCCAATAATCCAAGCCATAAACTCGCCCATTGTGGCATAAGAATAAGTATAGGCACTTCCCGCAATCGGTAACATCGAAGCAAATTCAGCATAACATAGCCCTGCAAAGGCACAACCAATCGCTGCAATCACAAACGAAATCGTAACCGCAGGTCCCGCATTATTGGCAGCTGCCATACCTGTAATCGAAAATAGCCCAGCACCAATAATAGCACCGATGCCCAAAGCAACTAACCCCCAAGCACCTAAAGTTCTTTTGAGGGTATGCTCAGAGGTTTCATTCGCCTCTCCAAGCAGCCTTTCAATGGATTTTGTAATAAATAGTCTTTTGTTCATAAAATATGAAACTAATGAATTATAATGTGATTAAGATAATACAATGTAATAGATATTTTCTAACTCAATATAGAACGTGATTACTATTTGTCTAAGTCTATGCCGTAAAGATAAAGAAACTTTACTCACTTGAACAAATAATAATATTTGGAATTGTAAAGAAAAGTTAATACCTATGTCCCATAATTTTCCTTTTTTTGAAAAAAATACTGAAAATCAACTAATTACAAAAATGTATTACCATCTCAAATCAACTTTTTTTTCTAGTATTTATCATTTAACGTATCCTTCAAATGAAAAAAATCACAACACTTTGGCTGCTTTTCTTACTTGTTAGCGGCATTTCTCTTTCTTTTGGCGCAAACATCACGAAAGTTGATGGCGATTCTATTCCTTATTTATCGGGGTGGAACAAAGAGAGAGTATTGGCTTTTGCAAAGGGAAGCCGCCCCAATCCAAGTGAGTATTTAGCTGCTTCTTACCTTGCAGAACACAGCGAAGCATTTAAAGTTGGGGCTGCTTATTTAGTACCCAAAAGCGTTTTGGACAAGTATGGGAGAAAATTATTAGGCAGACCTGACGGACAATTTGTAATGTCAAACGCGCAAATGAACCAATTAATGTCTGATTGTAAAGGCAGTTTGTCGTATGTAGAAACGCAACTTGGGATTCCTGCGGGTTCTTGGGCAGGTAAAGAAATTGTTCGTATTGATATTCCCGACCCTAATTCTTTACATTTTAGAATGCCTACGGGAAATGAAGGCGGTGCAAATAATTTGTGGCTACCCGGCGGAAAATTGCCTACGGGTTTTTGGGAAGCTGTTATTGACCCTATTCCAGAAGGAAAATATTACGAAACGCTTATTAATTTGAAATAAGCAATTATTCACTATTTTATGAATACATTAATCAATAAATCTTGGCAATATACCTTGTCTGAACAAAAGGAAAAGCTCATTTTATCTGTAGTGTGTGGAAGTGTAGGGATTTATACCGTTACCTTCGAGCTGTCGGAAGAAGAGCATCGCTTGTATGAAGAAAAGGGAGAAAAATATGCCGATGAACTAGCGACTCAAGTAGTAAATCAACCAGAATTGTTTCTTCCTAGAAATATAGCGGAGGAGGAGAACATTCAAGAGGAGGGTTTTGGGGAATAAATCTAGGTTCATAAAAAAATCGGAATGCCTCAAAGCGTTCCGATTTTTTTATGACTTTTTGAAAGCAATTACTTAATTTCTGCGTATAGTCGTAACGCTTGTATTATTTGTTTGTTCTGAATATTGCGTTTCAGGAACTACAATGCCTTTAAATTGTAAGGTTTGAATAATTCCTTCAAAATTACCATAAATTGCTAACCCTTTTTGAAAAGCGCCAGGGCGATTTTTGCTGTTAAATTTTACCTCCACAAATCCTTCTTCCCCTGAAGCAATCCAATCTTTTGACCAATCGGCAACGGTGCAGCCACAAGAAGGTTTTACATAAGAAATACGAAGCGGCTCTACCCCTGTATTTTTTAGGCGAAAGCGATACGTAATAATCTCCCCCTCCCTAATTTTGTTAAAATTGTGAATGTGTTCGTACCACCTTACCGTAGTTTTGGGAATCGCTTCTGCTTCTAATTGAAAAAGAGGCACCCCATTTTCGTCCATTTCGATGCCTTTTACCTTATGACATTTGCCGCGTGCTTCTTGCAATTTCCCTTCAGCTTGAGAAACTTTCATTGCAAATAATGGGTCTGCACTTTGTGCGAAAATAGGAGAAAATAAAATAGAAAGTAGGAATAAGATGATTGTACTAAAATATTGCATGACTTGGTGTGATTGTAAATAAAAGCGTGCGCAAAGTTAGAAAAGGGATCATTAATTCGCAAATACGATGTAAGAATATTTGTAAGAAATTTCGTTTTTTTCTTAACTAACGGAAAAAAGTTATTAAACTTCGTGAAATGTAAAGTCTTTTCTCTTTACTTTATGATGTTAGAGATGACATACGAAGTTTTCACTTTTTATTATACACGAAAGGTTCGAGCTCATAAAGTAATTTGAGACGAAAACCTGCTTGACAGTGAATATTCGCATTACTTCATTTCCTTCATCAATTCCACATTTTTTACCCCTAACATAAAATAAGGACTAGCACCTCCTCTTCTTTTCATGATTACCCAATAAGGTTTATCCAAGATGAACTTTTTGGGTTTAGGTTTATCACGCCCCTCCTTTGTTGCGCCAGCCGCCCCTTTAATTGCCTCATTTTCTACTCTTACCCCCTCTTCGTCCATATCGAACTTTATATTTTCCAACATTTCAGTCATACAATATCCCTCAAATTTCTTGTTAGCCAAGCATTTACCTATTATTTCATTATACGCTCGTTGAAAGGTTAAGTGCAAATTAGGTGCTTCAAATTCCTCGTCATATTTTAAGTAAGGTGGCGTGTTAATAGGTTGATTGATTTCCTTCAATGCGCTTTGAGGATTATTCATTTCAAACCCTTTTGCTAAAAAAAGCTGATCATTGGGACTTTTAAGCCTAATTCTGATGATAAATTTATCATCACTTTCATATTTTATTATTTCTATTCCTGCTTTTTGCATTTCCGATTTCGCGCAAAAACCTGCTACTATTTTTCCTTGAAATTGCACCGCTTTCTTTTCAAAAAAAGTAGTATAAGTTAATTCCTTTAAGAAATAAGCATACGAAATAATCTCCTTAGGAGCTAGATTTAGCGTTAAATCTGCGAAACTTCTGTTTGGAAACTTCTTTTTCATTTCTTGATGAATAGCCGTTACTGTTTCCTGCCCAAAGCCACTTTTTACATAATAACTCTTCTCATCTAAATCTTTTTTACTAAAAACAGGACGATTCAACTTATCTATCATTGTCAAGGCTTCGCTATCTTCCGTTTTTAATTTCACTTTTTCATGCAAAATCTTCTCATTCAGCTCATTCCAAGCCAAATTCATCGCCCCTGCCCAAACATAATTACCTTTGTAAAAAGTATTTGTGTAGCCTTGATTTGAAAGCGAAATTTTTACAACTGGCTCTATTTTGTCCTCCTCTTCTTCCTCTGTTGACACTACTGAAGATTCTTCTTGAGCCACCAAAGTATCTTGTAGTTCTATTTGAGGCTTTTCTTCTGCCACCAAAGTATCTTGTATTTGAGACTTTTCCGCTGAAAAACGCGCAACTTTGCTATTTTTTTCGGTACAAGCCATGACTCCCAAAAATAAGGCAATCGTGTAGGTGGTAAACAATTCTCCTTTCATAATTTACTTCTATCTTAGTTGATAATTATTCCTATAATGCACAAATAGTTAAAATGCTACACACTGAGTTATTCCTTTTTATTTATGGCTTAGCCTGCAGCTCCCCACACAACCTTAGCTTTGGAAAATACGTAAAAGCTCATTACCTTTGTATAATATTTTATTATTCACATTAAATTTTAAATAAAATGGCACATCCTATTGAAATTACAGATGCTAATTTTCAAGAACTTGTATTAAATTCGGATAAACCTGTATTGGTTGATTTTTGGGCAAAATGGTGCGGTCCTTGTGTAGCACTTACGCCTGTTATTGAGCAATTAGCTACTGATTTTGACGGACTTGCGGTAGTTGGGAAGGTTGATGTAGATACTAACCCTGAAGTATCTCAAGAATATGCTATCATGAGTATTCCTGCAATTATGATCTTCAAAGGAGGCAAAATGGTAGAGGAAATGGTAGGGCTTACAAGCAAAGAGGTGTTAGCAGGAAAACTAAGCGCATATACTAACATCGCTTCCTAAGAAGCAAATTGTAGTTTTTGCATAGAAAGGGCAGTCATTTTTCGCATAGAAAATGGCTGCCCTTTATCTTTTTTTTCAATGAGGGAATAGAGAAAAACTATCACTCCACAAATTTACTCAATACCCAACCCGTTTTGCCTTCGCCTGTTCTCACCTTAAACCAAGTCAAATTTGCGGTGGATTCAATGGAGGCTGAGGGCAAAGTGGCGTATAATTTCCCATATTCTGGATGCTGATAAGAAACATAATAGGTATCCCCTTCTTTTCTTTCGATTTTGAGTGCCTTGCCTTTGTTCAATTTCGTGATAAACTTACCATTGTAATCACTAAATAATTTCACTTCGGTTGCTGTAATTGCCTCATTGGGGTTTTCAGGAGATTTTTTGTCCAATACCTCCACAAATTCGCCTTTTTTGAAACTACCCAATTTGTTCGAAGTTGAAGAAGCCTGTTCCCGCATAATTACGCCTTCGCCTGTAATCATTTTACTGCCCACTGGTTTTGCCTTCGCAACTTCGGGCGCAGGGCTAGGTTTTACAGATTGGGGCGGGGTATTAGGAGTCGTTACCTTTGCAGTGGCAGTATTTGCCCCTTTTTGCGCCTCTTGCTCTTTCAAAGCAATTTCTCGCTCACGCAGTTCTAGCTCCTTCTCCTTTAAGCTCAACTCCTTATCATCTGTTTTCTCCTCGTCTTTTTTAGACATCATGGTACAGCTTGAAAAGGCAACTGCCGTCGCCAAAAGGAGATAAAATCCCTGTGTTCTTGTCATAACTTTTATGTTTAGTAGGTAAAATGAGAACGAAAATACGTTTTTTTGCGTAATTATCTAAATTTTTCTATAAATTTGTGCTTAGTTATGATTTTAAGTGCTATTTTGTGTGGTTGAACGCTAAATTAAAGGCACAATTCATTATCAATTATCCTTTATTAATTATTCATTTATTCGATAACATGAAAAAAATAGCATTGTTCACGCTTTTCTGTTGTTTTTTCGCAGCGTTTGCACAAAAAACGGACAAAGGAGATTATAAGAATTATGAAACGGAAGATGTTACACCTCTTCGCCAAGACATTACGCCTTTCGAAATGCCAATGGTAACGCCTGAGCCAGAAGTGCCAAGCCCTGTTTCCGTAAACAAATGGGAAAAAGTAGAGCCGTATTTTGTGGCAGGAAATAAGGTGTATGTAGATGCAAATCCTGAATTGGGACGTTTTGTAGAAAAGCACAAGGCGATTATTCGTACCAATCCCACGACTTTTGGCTATCGTGTGCAGATTTTTGCAGGCTTAGAAAGAGAAGCAGCAAATAAGCGTAAAAGTTTGTATATGAATTCGATTGGTGGCGATTGTGATATGACATTTGACGATCCCATGTATCGCATTAGAGCTGGTTCTTTTTTAACACGCAGCGAGGCAGAGGCTTTTTGCAATCGCGTGCGCAGAACCGTAGGCTTAGAAGGCGCATTTGTAGTAAGGGAAACCATTCGCGTAAGACAACCTAGGCCTTTATCATTACCTATGAAAAATTAGGAATTAGGTTAAGGTGTTACTTAAATAAATAAAAATCCCAAGCGTCTGTGCTTGGGATTTTTATTTTTAGAGGTTCTAACTTTCCTCTATTTTCAACTTTTGCGCCATGAATGAATTTCTACCTTTAAATCCTCTTGAGAAATAGTTTTTCCTTCTGCTATATCTTTCTCACTCTCCAAAATAGCAGCGATGTACGCTTTTTGCGGCTCTTCTACCTTGACAAAAGACAATTCTTTGAGTAAAGACAAGAAAAAGTCTTTTTTATCTGTGGGAATATGCAATACGATTGTTTCCATGATTTTTTGATAAAATGATAGACAAAGATAGGAAAAATGCAAGAATATCGCAAAATATTTTTGTTCAACTTTCTTTTGATTTAAACACATCTTCTTCTACCTTACCTTATCTCCTAACTTTCACCTTATGCTTACTCGCCACTTCTCCATTGTATAACAA
>JBJXHA010000131.1:0-23995 GCA_046160275.1 Bacteroidia bacterium
AAGGAATAAGGTGAAAGATAATAAGACAGTGAAAATTTTTTTCATGTAGTGAGTTTTAAGAAAATGCAAAGTTAATAGACAGTGCCAAGAGTCTAATATTATTTTTCTTTTCACTCGTTAAAATGCCTGTGAGACAGAATTACTAATTCTGTCTCAATTTTTTAATGAAAATACTGAGGGGGGATAAAAATCTTCCCTTTTTTAGTTTGATAATGAGACAAAAAACAATTACTTTTGTCTCATGGAAGAATTGATAGACCAACACGGCAATAGAAAATATCTCACGACAGAGGAACGGCGCAAGTTTGAAGAAGCGGCGAAGGAAGCCGAGCGCGAGGTTAGGACGTTTTGCCTCACTCTCAAAAATACAGGGTGCAGAATTTCAGAAGCTCTAAACCTAAAAGTGCGGAATATAGATTTTGAAGCAAAAGCGGTTACCTTTGAAACTCTAAAACGAAGAAAAAAAGTGTTTAGGCAAGTGCCAATTTCTGATTTATTCTTGGATGAACTCAATTTAGTCCATGACTTAAAAAGCAGACAGGCGCAGAGAAAAACCGCAGAGGAACTAATTTGGAATATATCAAGGGCGACCGCTTCCCGAAAAGTGGATGAAGTGATGAAGAATGCCAAAATACAGGGTGTTCAGGCTTGCCCAAAAGGTTTGCGGCATGGGTTCGCCGTTGCTTGTGTTGAAAATAAAATTTCCCTAAACATTATTCAAAAGTGGTTAGGTCATAGCCAAATGACTACCACCGCCATTTATGCCAATGTGTTAGGCGCAGAAGAACGCAGCGTTGCGTCACGGCTCTGGCAATAAAAAACAAGGAGAGCAAAAAATGAAAAAGAAAGATACTGAAATACTCCCTTTTAGCGGCAAATCCACAGAAAACAGGGTTATCAATACCGCCGTTGATATGCGTTTCAATAGGGCTGAAATTGAAAACGCTATGTTTCAACATTCGGTACTTTGCCAAGCGTTTTTGCCTTATCGCAATCCAGGCGATGAGGTTGAATTATGGGAGCGCAACCAAGGCAACGCCAGTTTGTGTATCCAAACTTTGAAGGTGAAACACTTTGAAACAGGGGAGCGTGTTTCTTTGGGCTTGCCCTATGGTACAAAAGCAAGGCTTATACTTGCCCATATAAATAGCCAAGCCATCATTACCCAAAATCCTGCTGTTAATGTGGCAGATTCAATGACGGGCTTTATTAAACGGATTGGGCTATCCGATACAGGGCGCAATATCAAGGAAGTGAAAAACCAGCTTTCAAGAATTGCAGCATCAATTCTGAGTGTATCCTATTACATTCCTGAGCAGAAGCGAAGCATAAACACAGATTTCAAGTTGGTACGCTCTTATGATTTATGGTTTCCGAAAGATGAAAGGCAAAGAATTTTGTGGAGTTCTCAAATTGAGCTTTCAGAGGAGTATTTTAAGAGCCTTATAGACCATGCTATCCCATTGGATGAAAGGGCATTAGCTGCACTTTCTCATAATGCTATGGGTTTAGATGTCTATTCATGGCTGGCGCAACGCTTGCACCGCATACCAACAGCAAGCCCGCAGTTTATAACATGGAAAGCTATGAAAGACCAATTCGGAGTAGATTTTGGGAGGATGGATAATTTTAAGGCACATTTCCGAGAGGTGCTAAAACTCGTAAGGCTCGTATATCCCGACGCGAGAATAGCGGAAATTGACAATAAAGGATTTAATCTTTTTCAGTCACTTTCACCCGTTCCTAAAGACAAAACCTTTCATTTTCTCAAAAAGCCCGACGAGAAGCCCGAAGATAAGAAATAAATAACTCCCGTACAGTTGGTAGGAGTTCCCTATCTAACTGATTGATTATCAATAGTCAAATAGCCCTTAGAACGAGTAAAAAAGTTATCCACGTACAGTTGGTAGGGGTTTTGAGGATAAGTAATTGATTTTCAATAGTTTGTGAGCAACTATCAGTTTTGTATTCGCACTCTGATAATAAGACTTATCCACGTACAGTTGGTAGGGGTTTTTGAGCTTATCCACGTACAGTTGGTAGGGGTTTTTGACTTATCCACGTACAGTTGGTAGGACAAACCTATACTTTCTTTTCCTATAAAGAAGAACCTTTATTGCTATCGCAATTTTGTGAATTTCTTTTTGCTGGTGAAAAGAAAAAATAAAGCAAAAAAAATCTGAGGGGTATTTTTTGAATGTTTGATATTTATGACCTGCCTTGCAAAAACTGCCTTCTTTCAAAAGAACGAATTGTAAGCCCGAAAGCAGCAAAGCGGATTCTTGCGGAATGTGTGGAGAAGCAGACACATTTTGTTTGTCATAAATCAAGCATGGAGGGCGGGGACGTGTGCTGTCATAGTTTTTATAGAAAATTTGGCGATAAAATTACCAAAATACAGATTTTTGAACGACTGAACCTAATCACCTTCAAAAAGCAGCCAGCAGCCGAGCCATTAACACCATATCAAAAATTCGCCAAAAAATAGCTCATACAGCCGAAAATTAAGCTTTTGGCTATCCCAACCATCAAACACACCTTACTTAGCGTTGTGCGCCCTAAAATTAGGGCATACTGAGGGGGTAAAAACAAAATCGTTTCTTATTTTTACATTATATCTTATTTTCATGTAATGAATACAGCCCAAGCCAAACAATTACCCATGCCCGAAATTCTATCTCGTCTTGGTTATTCGCCTGTAAAAGTGGCGAAAGGCGGGAATGAGCTTTGGTATTGCTCCCCATTTAGGGCAGAGAAAGACCCATCTTTTCATATTTCAATAGGGAGGTCAGGGTTTTGGATATGGAATGACTTTGGCGACAGAGGCGGCACGGTCATAGATTTTATCATGCGGCTGGAGAGCTTTACCCAAATTACTGATTGTCTTAATTTTTTGGATAGAATGTTTCAAGGCAGTTTGTCGGAAGCTCCCATAAAAAGCAGTAGGGTAGGGGATAGCGCAGAGCCAGACCTTTTTTCTTTTCACCAGCAAGGCGCACCCGCAGGAGATAATGAAGAAAAATTGCTGGAATTTACCAGCGCAGAACCCCTCACTAATCCCCTCATTTTAGCCTATCTTGAAAAGGAAAGGTGCATACCCCGCAGGGTCGCACAGCGATTCTTAAAAGAAGTTAAATATCACAACAAAAAAAACGGCAAAGATTACTTTGCCTTTGGAATGGAAAACCAAAGCGGCGGGTACGAAATCCGCGCTGCATCCAGTCAATACCCCTTCAAATCCGCGCTAAAAGCGCGAGATATAACGGTTATCAAAGGCACAAGCCCCGAACGGGGCATTGTGAATGTTTTTGAAGGTATGACTGATTTCCTATCATTTTTAGTGATGATGAACTTTGAAACGGTAACGGGCGATTGCCTGATTATGCACTCCCTTTCATCCTTCCCGCGCAGCGTCGAGCATATCAAAGGCGCAGCCTACCAAACCATCAATACTTTTTTGGATAACAACCCCGCAGGGCTGGCAGGAACAGAGCGTTTTCAGCAGACCTTCCCCGATATGGTGAAGCCCTATAATTCAATGTTCGCTATGTATGTGGATTTGAATGATGCACTGAGGGCAAACGTATCTACGATTTCTCTATAATGTCCATTTATTCACCATTTCCTCTATCTCACCTACCTTTTTCTCTATTTTCATATAGACAGATTAGGTAGTTTTTTTGCAAAAAAATAGCAAATAGAACTTATATTTGATACATTTACGTATCAGATAGTGGAATACCGCTTTGGCATGGATTTGAGGCAATGCAGCAGTGGGGACTGATTCATTTACTGCTTAATATCGCATTGAGATGATTACTACAACCGTGTTGAACTATGATGTTCTGGGCGATGAAGGCGGTTTTAGGACAACTATATGAGTCGTTGTTCAGGCGAATCGGAATACACAAAGTTTTACTTGTGACACTTCTTTTAATCAAAAATATGACATTTTAACCAAAAAAAGCCTCATTTTTTGGTTAAAACAAGGCTTTTACTATTAAAGTTTGTCTGTTTTCACGTTCAAACTTGTATCAAGTGCAAAAGTATATAGATACTACTTACTTTTTGTTAATGTAGGGCAAAAGTTGTTAATGAAATACGAACGATAGCGTTCTAAGGTAGATTTATGGTTAATTTATGAATGAATGTATTGAATAGCTATAACTTTGCACTCATATTTTAGAAGAAAGTTTGCTGAGTATTCACTTCAACTTGTATCAATAAATTTTTCTCAACAGCTTTCCTTCTTAATATTCTTCATCCATATTTTTCATTAAATCTTTTCTGTCATGAAAGGTAAGACCACTTGTGTCATGCGTATGCGTGATGCCCTTAGAACGCTGTATAAAATCCTAAAAGAGCGAATCGAAGATTTCGTTTTGCTTGTGGATTTTATCGAGAAAATTGAACGGTTCAGAAAACCGATGATGATTATCCTAAAAGTGATATTTATCGCTTGGATGCACCATCATTAGGTAAAATAATTCCGTTCAAACTTGTATCACACCAATCAAAAAGGCTCTGTCAGAAATGACAGAGCCTTAACTTTATCGTTATTGACCCTCCCTTCGGTGCAGGAGGATTTTTAGTGGGCTGTACTCCTTGCCAGCCTTTATTTGCTTAGGGCTTCGCCCCCCGCGCCTATCAATGGGTATCCCCAACCTTCCTACATTTCGCTTTGCTCATTTCGTGCAGGACGGGTGATGCCCCTCCCATTGACACTTGCACCCCCACTGTTCGCCACGAGGCAGAGGGTAAGAAGCGACCGCTTTTTACCCCTGCAAACCAACCAAGTGAGAACTTTATGAGCAACATCTTAACCGAAACTTCACACACAGAAACCCGCCTATCTGATACTCTGCCTTTACTTTCTTCGCATCCTTTGCGTGTACCTCAACAGGTCTTTTCTATGCCTATGGCTGATGAAGAAAGCACTATTTCTTCACAAAAAAATCAATCAGAAATGAAAAAGGCAGCAAGCAAAAGTACCTCTCCTGATATGTACGAGGTAATCACAAATCGCATTATTGAACAGCTTGAAAAAGGCACTTTGCCTTGGCGTAAAACATGGTCAAGCTATGGATTGGCTAAAAATTACGTTTCAGGGAAAACCTACAAGGGCATCAATATGCTAATGATGAATTTCTTTTCACCCCATGCAATCCCTTACTATCTCACCTATAATCAGGCGAAGGAATTGGGTGGAAATGTCAAGAAAGGCGCAAAAGCTGAACAGGTGATTTTCTTCAAAATGTTGTTTAAGGATGGTAACGACAACACCATTTCAAAAGAAGCCGCCGAAACAACAGAAGGCGTGAAGGTGCTGAAATTCCTCAAATACTACAATGTTTTCAATGTCGCAGATATTGAAGGGATTGACTTCAAGTATGAGGAAGTAAAACTGAAACCCAATGAAAAAATTGAACGGTGCGAACAGGTAATTACCAATTATCCGAACCCGCCAAAGTATGTTTTTGAAGATGTCAAAAGTGCATATTACAGCCCAAGTGCTGATTTTATCAATATGCCACCTATTGAACATCACGACGATTCAGAAGCCTACTATGCAACATTTTTTCATGAACTAATTCACTCCACAGGTCACGCAAAGCGACTTGGCAGGGAAGAAGTCACAACCCCTAACAAATTCGGGTCAGTGCCTTATTCCGAGGAAGAATTAGCGGCAGAGGTAGGGGCTTCTTTCCTATGCGCTGTGGCAGGGATAGACCGCGACCCCATCATTGAGAACGCCGCCGCCTATATTCAAGGCTGGTTAGGCAAACTCAAAGGTGATAAGCAGTTTATCTTCAAAGCAGCAGCCGAAGCGCAGAAAGCGGTAGATTTTATCATTGGCAGTGCCTTTGAAGAAGTCGAAGCTGAGTAGCAAAAATGAAAGAGTAGGGGTAAAACCTTGCTCTTTTTTTTCGCCTTCGATGCAGTGTTTCACTTTTTGTTAATCAAACTGATTTAAGACTAAACTCAAAGGAGATTTTATTATGGCAAATAATAACCGCGTAGAATTAGAGGGTAATTTAGGCAAGGATGCCCGAATCATCGAGAAGGACGGCAAGCAGTTTGCCGCCCTAAGTATTGCCACGACCGACAGCTACAAAGACGAAAAAGGGCAATGGCAGAATAGGGAAACCGTTTGGCATAATGTGTTAATTTTTCGCCCGACCGCTATCACTTTTGCAAAGGATTATAAGAAGGGCGACCGAGTGCGCGTAGTGGGTTCAATCTCATACCGACCCTATGAGAAAGCAGACGGTTACAAGGTGATGGAAGCGGTTATTATTGGCTCATACATCGAGAAGGCAGAATTAACAACCAAAGACCCAACCGCCGCAGAGGTAGCACAAGCCGCCGAAGCAATAGAAGGCTAAAAATACTGAGGGGGTGCAAAAAAATTGCACCCCCTTTTTATTTGGGAATCTTACCCAAGCCCGTGACCGCGCACCATGCCTTTTTGCTGGTAGCCTTGCATAGTAAGATTAGTAACAAGGGCTTGCAATCTTTTGGGTGAAATATCTTCACCTATTTGGGTTTTTGCCCCTTTTTCTTGGAAAATGAGGGTTTCAACTGCCTTTTTTTGTGTATCTACTTCAAATGTAACCCTTTGTTCTCTCCCTTGATAATCCGCAACGATTTCATAAATGCCTGATTCATCCTTGCATCCAATTGTTACTGAGGGGGCAACGCCCGATTTTGTCACAAGCTCTACAAAGCTGTCTGTTTTCATGGTGGACAAATAAGGGCAGATTTTAAGCAGATTTTCATAAAGAATTTGGTTCGGTGTCTTTGCTTTCTGAGGGGCTTGTGTCGCTGATACGTTCATAAAATACCTTTCAATTTGTCATAGAATCTTAACACAAAATCATGATGATTGTGTTAAAACTTAGCAATGACCAGCAACGACAATACCACAGCACAGATGCTTTTATTTCCGATTCAGGAAGCAAGCAATGAGGAGTTGTCAAGTTGTTTTGATACCGATGTGCTTTATTTTCAAACACGATTGAAAGCACTGAAAGCCCTCAATTTGGTACGGGTAGGAAAAATTTCACTTGATGAAGGATTGCGGAAAAATTTTGAAGACTTTAATAGTCTTGCAAAAAAAACAGGCTATCCTCAAATAGCCATAGATTTTTGAGAACTAAATTTTTTGTATCTTTGTTGAGAAATATAAAAATTCTCAACAATGGCAAATTCAATAGATGACTTTTTAAGCAAATCCTCTCCTGAGAAGCAGGAACAATTCAAGAAATTAGCTTTAGATTTTGATAAGGCAGTAGGAGGAACAGCGCAGGAAGCTGATAAAAACCCTACTGCAAATTTAAGGCAGACAAAGGAAGCCTCGCCCCAAGGTGTAGAGGAAGCTCAAAAAACCACAGAGCGCAACGACCCGACAAAAGGGAATGAGCAGACTCCACAACAAGCGCAAACTGCACAAAATGCGGTTGATAAGGCGTTGGATAGGCAGACAAAGGCGGAGGTATCCCAAATAGGGCAAACTCTCGCAAAGGAGGGCGTAACCGCCCAGCCGCAGGATAAGGAGCGTTAACTCTTTTCCTCAAAGCGGTTTACTATATCCAGCTTTTGAATAACAGTTTTTTCCTCCCCTGTTAAGGTGTGGGTTTTAGCGTTATATTCCCTCAATTCCCTGATTTTTTCATCCATTAACGCCCGTTCTATTTCCTCCAGTCCTTGCCCCTCAATAGTGAAAATATGGGTTGTGGTGTTGATAGTCAGCACATCGGGAGGGGTGAAGAGCCAGCCCATCAAGTGAGCGTACCCACTCCCATAGGAATTACCTTTGTGGTCAACAATGCGAAAGCGGGTATTACGCCCCGCCCTGCCAGATTCTACCAATGCTTTATATTCGCTCTTGGTTTCGGTGACTGCACTTTGTGGCACAGGAGCTTTTAGCGGTGCATAAGGCTTAGGCTTGCCGCTATATTTGCTTACTAAATCCTCTTTTTTTAATTCTTCTTCCATTATGATAATTTTTAACGTCCCTCATTCCATTCTTCCACGCCGTAATCTTCGCCGTACATAGTTTCGTAGTATTTTTCGGCAATATCTGCCCTCACAGATTCTAAAAAGTTGCTGGAGTTTTTGCCGCCATTACCTATGAGGTGATAACTGCCTATGTATTTTTGATAGGGTTTATTATTATTTTGGTGCGTCTGTTTGCGGCACTCTTTCCCCCATTCCGTTACATACCCCCGTTTTTCAAGGTAATTCACTTTTGCCCCAATTTTCTTTTGGGGTTCGCGGTCAATGCCTTTTTCTCGATAGCTCCGAAGGTCAAAAACGACTTGATTGTTATCATTGGTAGCCGAAGCGATGTTAATGTGATTCTCATAGGAAAAGCGCATTTCCTCCAAAACTTCGCGCCCGTCCAGCCCCCCATCTTTGTAGCCCGTTAATTTTTTGCCAAAGCCTTCTCCTTCGACAGGGCGAAGGGTGAACATAACGTGAGCATGGGGATTTTTACCCCCATCCGAAGCGTCAGGCTCATGGATAGCAAAGTCAGCAACCAGCCCCCGTTTCGTGATATTGTCAGCAATCCACCCGCGCACGACTTCCTTATGTTGCTCATGGTCAAGGTTACGAGGGAGGACTAAAACGACCTCTTTTGCTAATTGTGCATCCTTTCTTTTTTCGCCAGCCTCTACCCCATTCCAAAGGCTTCCTCTATCTTTCATCCATTCGGGCGCACCGTCAGGGGTGACAATTTCGGCGTGTAGAACATTATGCTTTTTGGTGTAATCATGGGTTTTATCATAACGCTGGTCATTGAGTTTTTCACAGGCGCGATAGGCGGCACAGGCAACAACGCTACTACCTGAGCGATAGGCAGACGCGGCGGCTGCATTACGACCCGTTCCCCTTGTGATAGCTGAAATATGTAGGTTTGCGTGCATGGTGTTTTACTTTTGTTGCAAATATATCACTTTTTCGTTTTCACCAGCATTTTACTTTCCGCCGAAGCGAGCGTAAGCGAGCGAAGGCGGCAGGATAGCAAATTTTGTGGTGTGTGTTCTAAGTGCGCGTATAGGAGTTGTGCCAACTCTAACCAGCATTGTCACCAATAAAGAACACACACCACAAAATTTGCTATCCTGCTAAAAGGAAGAGTTACAAAAAGGACACACCTCTTTTGTGGTATAATTGCAACATTAAATAGAGGGCTTGGAGATAGTTTCAATATCTTTTCTATGTTTGCTTCGAGAATTTTTAGGGAAAATGTGCGTTAGTATCAGCACTTCGTATTTCATTTATTAAAACCAGCTAAACAATGAATTGGGCGTTCTACATAAAAAATATTCGCACGTTGTTGGAATATAATCGGTTCTTAGATAGGTACACAAAAGACTTTGGCGAGCCAGCTACCTTGACCCCTTTAGAAATCGAAAAATTGATTGAAGAGGTGAAGAATCGTAAGCATCTGAGTAATCAATTTTTCACGATTGAACATACTAAAATTCACGATATTCCTTTTTATTTCAATATTGAAAAATACCTCGATATAAAGGGAGTGGTTCATAGTGATAAAATTTTCGGGCTAATCCATCCCGATTATTTGTTGGACTTCTTACAGTGGGGAGTGGCTGGTTATTCCTATATTGATATTCATCGAGATATGCTAACGCCACTCAAAAATTGTTACAGAATCACTTTCCCAATGAAACTCAAGGATGAAAAATACTATTGGGTGCAGATGGAAACAACCCCTTTGACAATTGATAAGGACAGCAATTTACTTTCTATTTTTAATACATATACCATCACAAGACCCTATGACAAAAGAGAGAAAACCGCCCTCATTGCAGAAATGTGGCAAGAGGGTTTTAATTATGAAACATGGAGTCAAGAGTTGCGAAAATTGAAATTTACCCGAAATATCTTTACTCTTACCCCCCGACAAAAGCAGATTCTTGAAGTAATGAGAGATAACCCAGAACTAACTAATGCTCAAATCGCGGTAGATTTGGGCAATCAAAAAGACACTGTTGATACCCTAAAAAAGCAGATTCTTGGTAAGTCTCGAAACTCTTTCCCTGATACCTCCTTTCACACTGTTAAAGACGTAATCTTATTTTTGGAAAATATGGGCTTTTTTCAAATCAGCTTTTTTCAAAAGAGAGCCTAACCAGAGCATGGTGACTTTTTTTTAGAGCATGGTGATTTCCTGCCCCAGAGCTTCGACCTAATTTTGTGCTTTAATTAAGATAATTTAAAGCACAATATATGAACAATACACAATTAGACCCTTTTGACCTTGATACGGTTCTCTATCATTTCAATGGTAATGAACCCTTTACCACTCGTGATGCTTGTGAGGGCGTCCAAATTTTCGGCGGCATTGGTTCAGGCAAAACCAGTGGAAGCGGTGCAGCTTTAGCACGGGCATATTTACGGGCTGGTTTTGGTGGCTTGGTGCTTTGTGCTAAAAAAGGTGAGTTGGATGATTGGGTGAAATATGCAGAGGAAACAGGGCGCAGAAACCAACTCCTTATTTTTGATACAAGCGGAAAATTTACCTTCCCATTTTTGCAGTATGAAGTTGACCGAGAGGGCGAAGGTGCAGGATATACCGAAAACCTTGTTAGGTTATTCACCACTGTTTACGAAGCCATATCGAGAAGCAGTAGTGGCGGCGGCAGTGATCCCTATTGGACACGCGCCATGCAGCAGCTCTTAAGAAATGCCATTGACCTTTGCATGATTGCAAGGGGTACAGTATCTGTTGCCTTAATCCACGATGTGATTATGTCTGCCCCTAAAAGCATTGCCGAAATAGATACAGACACATGGAAAGAAAAAAGCACCTGCTGGCGGCTTCTATTGGAGGGACACGCCCAACAACTTGATAAATGGGTAAAGCATGATTTTGATAGCACGGCAAATTTTTGGTTAGAGGAATATCCAAACCTTGCAGACAAGACCCGCTCCAGCATCCTTTCGACCCTTACCACGATGATGGATAATTTTTTACGCAGACCGTTTCGGCAGTTGTTTTCAGAACCCCCACCCGACCCCTACCAAATCGCCCGACCTGAATTAACCCATAAAGGGATAATTATCATCATGAATTTACCTGTTAAAGAATTTGGTGATGCAGGAAGAGCCGCCCAAGTGGTGTATAAATACCTTTGGCAGCAAGCCGCCGAAAGGCGAGATACCAAAGTGAACCCCCTCCCCGTCTTTTTGTGGGTAGATGAAGCTCAAAATTTTGCAACTGAATATGATATGCAATTTCAGGCAACCGCCCGAAGTTCCCGCGCCTGTACGGTTTACCTTACTCAAAACCTCCCGAATTATTACGCAGAAATGGGAGGAGAACACAGCAAGTATAGGGTAGATTCTCTTGTGGGAAACCTTCAAACCAAGATTTGGCACGCTAACAGCGACCCTTCCACCAATGAACACGCCGCCGAAACGATAGGTAAAAGCTGGCATAAGCGGAAATCATCGGGGCAGAGCATGGGCGCAGATAGTTTTAATCTAAGTTCAGGAGAGAGTGAAAGTTTCGATTATGATGTATCACCTCAATCTTTTACGATGCTTAAAAAAGGAGGTAATCCTAACGGGCGCATTGTGGAGGGTTATGTTTTTCAGAATGGGCGCAAATGGACAACTAATAATAATAAAACTTATTTATTCACGCAGTTTAAACAAGAAGGACAATGAAAGAGAGTAAAGCAAGAAATCTATTTGGCGGCTATGAAGCATGGGCGCAAAACTTCCCTTTTATCAATACACTAATGCACTTTTTGCAATGGTTTACTGTACCCATTGAGGTACTTTTTAGGCGTGACTTTGGGGAACGCTGGTTTACCACGATGAATTTTTATGTGGGTCTTTTGGTGCTTAGTTGGTTCACTTTTCTACAAAAATCAGGTTCTCTTATGGAGGCATTATTAAGCAATACGCCTTTTGGTAAGCGCGAAACACCAGTAGAAGACCCCTCACTCTTAGAACGCTTTATGTCCAATATTATGATATGGATACTTTTTGTTTACGTTGCTATGAGTGCCTTCCATTTTTTCAAAATATGGTGGCGTAATCGCACTTTTAAGCCTCTTCATTCTTTTGATGATGGAACAAGCCGTTTAGAGCCTTTGGCGGCGGGTGTGATGGATTTGGTTAATATGGCGGTCACTCCTATTGTGCGCCTGTTTATGTTGGTACTGCCCGAACAGGAACGGCAGAAGGTCAAAGATATACCCCGACTGCTTAACAATGTAACTGTATTTACAGATACCATATTTGAGCCGCTTGTTATTTTGGGTTTATCATTTTTTGTATTTAGTGGCACAGCCAGCACATGGCTTTTTATATCGGCTATTGCAATGGCAATTTTTGCCAATTGGAAGCATACTCAAAGGCTTAACTTTTGGCTTGATATGCGTGATAGTTCAATAGATGCAAAGGCGATGATAGAAGTCAAAGACTACTTGACTGGTGACAATCAACAAGTGACTGGAGGGCAAAAAATCATCATGGAACAGATAGCTGAAACAGTGAAAGAAACGCCAGCAGTCGCCCAACAGATGCAGAGGGATTATCCCGATGTAATGGACATTATTAAGGAAATGAACGCCCCGAAGAAGGGTTAATAAAAATCATTAAATCATTATTTTAAAAAACTAAAATCAAACAAAGATGATGAATAAATTATTTTCAATAGGTGTCATGTTCACCTTCCTTTTGGTGTCTTGTGGCGGTGGTGGTAGCCTACCTTCGGTAAAAATTGGCAATCAAACATGGGCAGCAAAAAACTTAGATGTTACAACGTTTCGTAATGGTGACGCCATTCCCCAAGCAAAAACCCGCGAAGAATGGGAGGCTTCGGAGAAAACAGGAAAACCTCTTTGGGCGTATCCTGCTTTTGATGAAACTAAAGCTAATGTTGATAATGGTAAAAAATATAATTGGTTTGCTGTTAGTGACCCGCGAGGATTAGCTCCTGAGGGTTGGCATGTATCTTCGAGAGCTGAATGGACAATTTTAAGGGAAGTAGTAGGTGGAGAAGATGAAAAACTTACTGCCAAAAGATTAAAATCTCATACAGGGTGGATAGGTAAAGATGCTAACGGGGAAGGCAATTTAGGTTTTTCTGCATTTCCCGATGTAGTAGGGGCAAATGTTACTTGGTGGTGCGTAGATGAACAAGAGTATGACCCCAGCAGTGCTGCTATTTTTGAGATATGGGATGATAACAATATAGAAGGCGGATATAATGTTAAAAGTTCACTTTTGTATGTTCGTTGTGTGAAAGATTAGAAATATCAGTTTTGAGAACCCTTAATTTTCTCACAAAAAGCAGCATACACACCAGCCAGCATAGGACAAATGCAAAGCCTATCCGCAGAGAAAAGGAGTCTGCTAAAAATCCAATGACGGGCGGCGCAACAACATAAGCAGCGTAGCCCATACCTGTTATTTTCGCAATGGATACTGAGGGGGCATCCCCCTTAGTATCTCCTGCGATGGAATAAACCAACGGCAGAATCGTAGATATACCCAACCCAACCAAGAAAAATCCCAACAAAGCGGTATAAAATTGAGCCGTAAGTATGAGGACACATAGCCCTATAATTGTTACCACATTATTCAAAAACAATAGCCGATACCTTCCCAAGCGATAAGTCAGAAAGTCGCCTATGATACGACCCAGTGCCGTGCCTCCCATAAAAACAGTGAGTGCAAGCGCAGCAGATACTTTATCTGCCTTGATAACCTGAGTTGTGTATATTCCAGCCCAATCACTCATTGCGCTGTCGCAAAGCATCCCACAAAAGGCAATAGCACCCAAAAATAGGCTGATTTTGGTAGAAGATACTGAGGGGGGCAGATTCTCTTTTTCAGGCAGATTTATCTGAGTATTTTCAGGAAAGTAGTGGAATCCCCAAAGCATAAGGAGGAGGCAACCACTTGAAACAATAAGCAAATGATTGAATAGCGATACGCCAAATTTTTCAAATTGTGTTCCCGAAGCCGCACCCAAAAACAGGCTGATACTGAAAATCGCATGAAACGAAGACATCAATGGTTTTTTGTATTGGTTTTCTAAAATAACCGCTTGCTCATTCATTATTATATCTTTTGCGCCATCGGTCATACCAAAGATAAAAAATAGTGGAAATGTCCCCCACCCTCCCCCAACTAACGGGCTGATTGTTACCAAAATGCAGCCTAAAAAGGCTGCTATAAAGAGGATTTTTTTACGCTCAAAAGCCATCTGTTTGCTATTCAAAATTGAAGCGGAAGTAATGCCACCCAGCGCAATGCAAAGCAGAATTATACCCAGTTTACTATTGGATGCGCCATAAATGTTTTGAAGTTCAGGCAATCGGGAAATTAAATTAGAAGTGCTGAATCCATAGGTAAAAAAGAAAATGCTGATAGCTAAACGGTTAGCTCTAATTGATTTCATCCGTGATAAACTTTGATTTTGATAAAAAATATACGCAAATAGGGCTATAAGAAACCCGTCCTGTTAATGTCAATCAGGACGGGTTTTTTATAGCTTTTCTGTTGCTTTGTCAGGCTATACAACTTTTATACAACTTTCATGCAATTATTTATTGTATTAAAGTTGTATATTTGTGACTTTAAGTAATTAAGGGGGCAGTCAAGCAATTGGAACGGCAGCGACTACCCCCTATTGTCAAACTATAAAAGTCTAAACAATGTCAAAGTTAATTATTCCTACTCAAAATTTCTTTGAGGAGAAGGCAAAAGGTTTTAGTCAAACCGCATTAGGGGAAAAACTGCAAAGAAAGTACACCCCAAAACCCTTTGAAGAACGGTGGAAAGTTCTTTATTTTTCGGCATGGATTGGTTCTTTTTTCTGTAATATCGTGGCGATTATTACAGGTAGCACCTTCGTTTTTGTCTATGCGTTGGGATTGGTTGCGAAGCTCCCAAACCCTGAATTTTTCGCCTTCATTATTGCTTTCATGTCTCTCATTGGTTTGGAGATTTTGAAGCAAATCACCGTCCCTACCCTATTTCAAGATTTCAACCAATACGGTTTTAAAAAATCGTATATTGGGCGTATTGCCTTTATTTTAGGCATTTTCGGAATCTCTTTTGTGTTTAATTATTTTGGAGGGTTTGATTTTATTGCCAATGTTACTGCACCTCCTCTGTATCAAACACCGAAGCAAAAGGACGTAGAGAAAGTGCGTAACGAGTACAACGCACTCATAAAACAAGCAGGAGAAAACGCTGAAAAATACCGACTCTCTAAGTTATGGAAGGGCAAACTAAGCGATAACCACGCTGGTGTTTATCAAAAGCTTTTGGGAAAGAAGCAAAATTTTAGCGAGAAGATGATCGCTAAAATTGATAGTGTGGAATCGTGGAATGATTCAGAAATAAGGGAAGCAAAACAAGATTACAAGAGCGCGACCAGTGACCATAAGGATAAACTTCAAAATCGCGGCAAAGGCTTGGCGTGGTTTTCTGTTGGTTGCGAATTTTTGATGATTCTATGTTTTTGGTATCGTGAGTTTTACGAATGGGAAACTGCCAAACAGTACGGGCAAGTTAAGAATTTCACGCCCTCCCAAGATACAGACACGGAGGAAGGCGACACAGGCGGCAGCGTACCGCCGACACAATCCCGAAAGCAGCAAAAGAACACAGCCCAGCCCGACACAGGCAAAGGCATTGTAAGCACAATTAAATACAACTACACAACGAAGGCAACACAGGGGGCAAGTGACACAGACACAGACCTGATTTTTTTGGATAAATACACCATTGAACACAATGGTAAGCGGTATAAATTGAGTGATGTAAATAGGTTTGTCAAAACCTATTCCGATAGGTACACAGAGAGCATCCAGCGCAATGACACAGCCACCGCGCAGGGCAGAAAAACCCAGCTTGATTATTGGCAGGGCAGAAAAATTGAGCTATTAGAAAAGATAAAAAGAGCAGAAGCGTAAAATATACGATTATTTTACAACTATTATGCAACTTATATACAAAATTTTATTTGATAAAGTGTGTATATAAGTTGCATTTTATTTTGAATCCATTACTTTTGCGCCCATGAAGATAGCAGTTACAAATCTAAAAGGTGGCGTGGGTAAAACAACCATCGCCGTAAATTTGGCGGCAGCTTTTACACTGAGGGGTAAAAGCGTTTGCATTGTTGATACCGACCTTAAACAACATTCCGCTTTGCAATGGGCAGGGAGCAGGGGAGAGGAGAGGGCAACAATTCAAGTTTTTGCCGTTGAGCCTAAACAAGTAACCTCTGCCATGTTGAAAGCATTAGAGGAAAAATATGATTTGATTATCATTGATGGAACGCCTCATTTATCAGAACTTGCCACGAGGACCATTTTGGTCAGTGATATTATACTCATTCCTATCTTACCAAGCATTTTCGATTTTCGGGCATTTGAGACATTTTTTGAACTCCTTAATGAGTTGAAGGAAACAAAAAAGAGCGAGGGTTTAGGTAACATCGAAGCCTATATTGTGATGAACCGTGTGAACGACAAAACGAATGTTTCCAAAGAAATTTTTGGGGGCTTGCAGTCTTATGGAGTGCCATTATTGGAAACTAAGATTTCCAGCCGCACGGCATACGCCGATAATGCGACCGATGGAATGGGAGTAGTAGAGGGAAAGGATAAAAAAGCCAAAGAAGAATTTGGCAGATTAACGGACGAAGTGGAAAAGATAATTCTCAACTATAAAAAGTAAAAGTGATTTGATTATGAGCAAAAAAGGTATCACACCCAAAGCAGCAATAGACCCCGTAGATAGGATAGTCAGCAAGAGAGAGCAGGAGCAAGCCCAAGAAGAAATACATAGGGTTGCTTTCAATATGCCCAAATATATTCATGATATAGTACACCCGAAAAGCAAAAAAATGGGTATGACAATGACAAACTATATTTTGTTCTTGATTAGAAAAGACATAGGCGAAATATGAAGTTGCATAAAAGTTGTATTTTTATTGCATAAAAGCTGCAAAAATTACAACTAATACCCTTATTCTTAATTAAAGTGGTTAATCACGCTATGGAAGAAAATAACAAAATCATCATTTTTCAAGAAAAGGAAGTCCGTAGAGTATGGCACAACGACCAATGGTTTTTTGTCATTGAAGATGTTGTTTTATCCTTAACGGATTCATCCAATCCAAAAGGGTATGTTAGGGATATGCGGCGGCGTGACCCTGAATTATCTAAAGGGTGGGGGCAAATTGCCCATACCCTTTCAGTCGAAACGACAGGCGGTAAACAGCGTATGAATTGCGCGAATACTGAGGGGGTATTGCGTATTGTTCAGTCTATCCCGTCACCGAAGGCAGAGCCATTTAAGCAATGGCTGGCAAAGGTGGGATATGAGCGCATACAGGAAATTGAAAACCCCGAACTTGCGGCGCAACGGGCAAGGCAGAATTATAAAGATTTGGGATATGATGAAGCATGGATAGATAAACGCCTTCAATCCATTGCCATCCGTGGACAGCTTACCGATGAATGGCAGGGTAGGGGTGTTAAAGAAGGACAAGAATACGCCATATTAACGGCAGAAATTAGTAGGGCAACTTTTGGCGTGACGCCATCCGAACACAAAGAAATAAAGGATTTACAGCGTGAGAATTTGCGCGACCACATGACAGACGAGGAACTGATTTTTACCATGTTGGGAGAGGTAAGCACTCGCAAGGAAGCCAAGAAGAAAGATGCACAAGGTTTGAAAGAAAACAGGGATGCAGCGATAGAAGGGGGCACAGCCGCAGGAGACGCATTAAGAGCGTATGAGCAACGCACAGGTGATAAAGTCGTAACGCATCATAATTTTAAGCAGCAGATAATAGAAGCCAAACAGAACGCTAATAAGCAATTACCACCACCACCAGACGATAAAGCGGAGTAATTTTTTCTTTTCACCGAACTCAATTTATTGCATAAAAGTTGTATTTTATGCAATTTTTATGCAATAATTAAATAAAAATGGCTGAAACTTCAATCAAGCAGGTTAAGCAAAAAATAGTGATTTTTTCTGTCAACTTGAAGGATTAAGTATAGAAACAGAAGTGCCATTTAAGATTTTCTCATAAATTTTTTCTGCGTTTGTATTTTCAGGTAGAAATCTAAAAGCAGAAGTTGCTACATATTGAGGGTCAATTTCAAATGAAATCCATCTTCTGTTTAATTCTTCGCAAACTTCTCCAGTAGTATTGCTTCCTGCGAAAAAATCTAAAACTAAATCATTTTTGTCTGTTAGGTAATTTATAAAAAATTCAGGTAATTTTTTAGGAAATCTTGCTGGATGAGCTTTTAGATTTAAGTTTTTACACGAGGACATGTATTTTGAATTTGATTCAGAATTCGAGAATGACAACAAATTGGAGGGAATCGCTCCGCCATTATCAGTACCAAAACTTGCTCCAATGTCGTGACCAGAAGGACGTTTCTTTGGAGTATAAAATTTATCAGGGTTTTCTATAAGTTTTTTCATCCTGTCGCTATACGGAGCTAAAACATTTTTTATATCAGCTTTTGGAAATTCATTTTTACAGAACCACCAAACAGTATTGACTGAATCTTTTGCACGTATTTTTCTTTTATTAACCCATTCAATAGGGCTGGGTAATTTTGATGGATTATGCCAATAAAATTCTTCTGCAAGTTTGTATCCCAACACATCACAAAAATATAATAACACCCTAAAATTATACAAACTTCTAACAGGATAACCTCTTTCATAAGCTCCCCCTAAATCTACAACAAGACTACCATCTTCTTTCAGTTTAGGTTTTATTAAGGTTGCAAACTGTCCAAGCCACTCCACATATTCATGCTGTTCTTTATTGCCATATTCTTTTTGTCTGAGGAGAGCAAAGGGTGGGCTGATAAATGCTAAGTTTACGCTGTTATCCTCTAATTCGGGTATCAGAATGAGCGAATCACCAATAAAGGCTCTACCTAATTTTGTTTCGTATGCAAACTTTTTATTATCGAACATATTTCCTGTTTTTTTATCCCAAATATCGCAATTTGGCTATTAAAATGTTTTTTAAAAACTCCGAATATATTCGGAGTACAAATGTAACTAAATAAAGGAAATTTGCAAAGAAAAACTTTTAATAAGAATAATGGATAAAGAGAGTTACGAATTGCAAGAAATCCTGAAAATAATAGCTTTTAATGTTGTTTTTTACAGAAAGAGACTTGGGCTAACACAGGAAGAGTTAGCTTTTGAAGCAGATATTGACAGAACTTACATTGGTTACATTGAAAACGCTAAGCACAGTGTCACAGTTGGGATGCTACAAAAAGTGGCAAAGGTGTTAGATATACCATTGACTGCATTAATTACGGCGAATGGGAATCATAGCCCAATTCAGAGACTAAATTTTTTATTCCCTTTCATAAGGGAGTATCAAAGATTAGCGGAGGAAACAAATAAAATTAATGATGTATTTCAAGATAATGGCGGCAAGTTATTACAGGTGCTTTTGATTACAGGTTTGAAAGATATTGCAGGAAGGGAAGGAAACGACGCTGTTGATAGCGACGGGAACGAATATGAGTTGAAGTCAGTGAATGTGTTATTAACCCGTAGTTTCTCAACCCATCACCATATGAATCCAACGATTATTTCTAAATACAGAAGGGTTTCTTGGATTTTTGCGGTTTATGAAAGTATCGAGCTTAAAGAAATATACAAACTTAATCCTAACCAATTAGAGCCATATTACACTGCATGGGAAGAAAAGTGGCATAAGGATGGTGGAAAAGACATTAATAATCCAAAGATACCATTAAAATATGTTCAATTACATGGGCAGTTGTTGTATCGAATGGATGATGATGGTGTATTCAAAGAGACTAAATTGTAATTTTTTCTAAAATAGGCGCACATCATTGACCCTTTGGTGGAACTAATGCTGAAGGGTATTGATGAGACAGAATTAAAGAGTGATTTTGTCCTCACCAGCCCTTAAAAATTATTTTCGATGAAGTATATGAAATATAATAAGTAAAGCTTACTTTTGCTTCAAATATAATTTAAAATGCTTAAAGTGGTTCAGAAATATGTATGTAATGGGCAATTGCAAGAAGCAGTTAGCCTCGTTATGTCTATTACAAAGCACAATAAATTTTCAAATTTATCTAAAGAAGCAGTTCTTTTAAGTAGTCAAATTTGTTGGACAAACAAGGAATTTTCAATGGGCTTAATCTCTAATGAAACTAAAAACGTGACACTAAGTAGATGTGTTTTCGCTACTCTAACCTTGGCTGAGCAAGTCAAGATAGAAATAAAAAAAAATCTAATAATAGAAATTTAAGAATATTGTATTGAATAAAATAAAAAATTCGCAATATAAACCAACAACAAACAGCATCAGAGACAATATAAAATATTTCTAAAATAATTTTTGAGACAGAATTAGTAATTCTGTATTACTATATTTTTATTATATGTATGTGGAATTGAAAACGAAAAGCCTTGCATCAATGATGGTGCAAGGCTTTTCGTTTTACTGAGGGGTACTAGAATACAATTCAATCTAAATCTTGAAGAATTGGGCTTACAGCTTTCATAATAGTCCACACCCATTTTAATTTAAGTCATAAATTGGCTCAAAGGGCGTTGAGTTTTTTTCAATCCAATATTGGATTGTATAACTCACAATACCCAATTCGATTTTTGAATAAAATCTTAGCTTATGGCTGCCTTTACTATAATTGCTGTATTCTGGACTACCCGTTGACTTGCCCTTAAATACAAACCCATCTGCAATAAAAGCCTTTTTCAACTTAACAAAGTAATCTCTATTTGTTGACATAAACATAGACATATTACCTTCGGAACAGCGCAATAAAGATACCTTGTTATAAACGCCTGTTGCCTCTGATTCTTTGCTTAAAAAGCCGTAAAAAGTACAACCATTAGCAATACGATTTTGACCCAATTTGAAGTCAAGGGGCTGCACATAATCAGAAAACGATGTTGAGTCCATTTGGCAAATAGTCTCTAAATCTTTAATATTTACAACCCCTTTTTGTTGTGCTTGACAGAAATAAGGTAAAAAAATTAGCCAAATTATTGATGCTCTCATTATCAATTTTTTATAAATTTAGTTTGAATCATTCTGTCGTTTCTTAACCCAACATTTAAAAAATATAGCCCTACAGGTAGTTTTGAAATATCAATATTAAGTGTGTTTTCTCCTTGATTAACACGATTAATTTTTTCATATAAAACGGCTCTACCCTGTGCATCATAAACAAAGTATGCTAAATTTAAACTCGCCTTTTCAGAATTAAAAATGACATTTACCAACTCGATTGCGGGGTTTGGTGAAAGGTTTATTAGTGTCAAAAACAACGGTTTGAAGTAAATAGAAATGATATTGGAATACTTTACAATTCCGTTTTCATCAATCTGCTTTAGACGATAATAGGAATAGCCTTCGATTGGCTCTAAATCTGAGAAAACATAGTAATAAGCACCGCCTTTGTTATTGCCTTTCACCTTACCAATTTCTTCAAAAGTATTTCCGTCCTTTGACCGTTCTATGGCATAATCTGCCGAATGTGTTTGTATTGCCTCCCAACTTATAAAAACAGATTTATCTTTCTCTTGTAATCGTGCCTGAAAACTTATCAATTCAACGGGTACTATATCACTTATTTTTGTTATCCAAACTGGTGCAGACCATGCTAAATCATTATCAGATTGTCTAATTTTTACATAGTAATAGTACTTACTATTTAGGCTAATGTTGTGGACAAAATTTAGTATCGAACTATTAGCAACACTTGTAAGAAGTGTTGCATTCGTATTTGAATTTGGCACACCATACCAAAGCTCGATGCTATTTACATTTTCATTATCAGGGTCAGTTACGCTAACAGAAATTGACGGATTTCCGCCTAAATTGTTGACTATGCTACCCATTACTTTTCCGCTTACAGAAAAATTTATTTGCAAGTTCCAATCATCAGAAGCATAAAATCTCCTTGCTCTCATTGCTTCTGTAATAGCAGCTTTATTATTAGCAGTTGCAAGGACTACGGTACGCCCCTTCACAGTACGCCCGAACGTACTATTATGGTTGTCATGGTGAATTTCAGGTGCTACATGATAGCCTTTGGCAAGGGCTTGTTTGAACTCTGTTTCGTACAAAGTTGCAACGGCATCATTGTAATTAGTCGTCGTTGAGAACGCTGAACCGCTTCTCATTGCAAGTCCACAAATAGCAGAATCCGCAGAGGCATTATAAGGCTGTGTCGTCGTCAACCCACTGTAATCACCCGTCTGAGGATGAGCGAGGCTTAACCAAGCGTTAGGGCGGTCATTTACGATTCTATAAAGACCAGAATAATCATATTGTCCGTTATAAATTAAATAATTACCCGTTTCCCAGCCCACTAATGAGTCCAATCCATACAGAAGGCAATGCCCTCCGTTGGCAATGACACCATATTCTAGTCCTAACAATGCCGAAAAACTTGGCGAAGTTTCATTGATAGCTTGCTGTAAACCTATTGCATAGTCAGGCAGATTCATTCCTGCTTGACTATGATTGTGTTCGGAAATTCCCCAAAAATCAATTTGGTTAGACAAACGAGCATAAGAAAAACTTCCCGCAGGGGTACTAATCCCACTCGATGCAGCATCTTGATTGCCGTCCGAAAAGGCTGTGTGGCTGTGAAAATTACCCCTTAGAAAAAGATAATTTTGTCCATTGAAAGGTGCGTTTACTGCCCCTGTTACAGATATATTTTGAGATATTGCATTTGTAGTTGTGTGGGCGATATTGCCATTATAAGAACCCTGAGTAGTACCTATTAATCGGACGTAAACAGGTGTTGAAGGTACAGAGCCATTTGCTTGACTGAGTGTCAAAGAGGAGACAAAGCTTGAATTATTTAAACTAATCTCAAAACCTGATGGAGCAGAAACCGAAATATTAGCAGTTAAATTCACACCTGATACATTATAAGACTGTATTGCAGAAGGGATTCCTGTTGTGGTCACAAAAGGCGACAAATTTGTTGTTGATACGATAATTGTAGGCGTAATAGGAGTGACTACACCCATAACAGCAATATTTTTAGTTGCTGCACCAGAACTTATATTTGATACATCGCCTGAAAAGCTACCTATTGTTGTACCTATTAATCTCACATAAATAGCTGTTTGTGCTACGCTTCCAGCCGTTTGTGGTAGGATTAGCGATGAGCTAAACCCTGCATTGTTTGAAAGACTTATTTCATAACCTGTCGGAGCATTTATAGAAACATCATTTGTTAAATTAAAGCCTGAAACATTGAAGTTTTGAGTAGATGAAGATGTGCCTACATTTGTTGAAAATGTTGCCAAATTCGTTGTAGATACAGAAATCAAAGGATTATTATTCGCCGTTACGATTGTGCCATTCACAGTTAAATCATCCACTCTGAAAGTGCCACTTGTGCCGCTTGCAGAAACACCATACAAACGAAATGTGATAGCTGTTGAAACGCCTTGTAAACTCGCGTTAGAAGTCAAAGAGCCTGTTGTAAAAGCTGGTGCAGCAAAAGCAAGGGGAACTGTACCACTTCCTAAATTAGCTACATAACCGTCAATACTTGACCGCAAAACCCATCCGCTTGATCCAGTCGCCGAGCGTTGGGCAAAAAAACTAATTTCTGAAAAATTGACAACAAACCCATTATTAGGGTTGATTGTAAACTCAAAATATTTGTTCAAATCAGGCGTAGCTGTCGAAGAGAAGCCTGTTGCAGAAATCGCTTTCGTACTATTATATCCCGCAAAAAAAGACGCTGTTTGTCCAGCGGCTGTAGTTACAAATGAGGCTATGCCATTTGTCGGGGTTGTGGAAGGCGCACCTGTTGAGGCTTCAAAATCCCATTTTGCAATTTGGGCTTCTGTAAGGAATAAGGTGAAAGATAATAAGACAGTGAAAATTTTTTTCATGTAGTGAGTT
>JBJXHA010000132.1:0-2679 GCA_046160275.1 Bacteroidia bacterium
AAGCAATCATAATAGCAACCCAAACACAGCCCAAGGCAAAAACGCCCATGATGCCAACAAATCCGAATATTGGTTTAAAAATCAATTTTAAAATATCAAATAGACGACGAAACATTTCACCAAAAAAAGAAAATACGTCAGCTAAACCTTGCCCAGCTCTTCCGCGATTGTAATTGGCATTTGTTGAAAAGCTATTATTTTTTTTTTCTCCTGTTCCTGCATTATTAATTGCTTCCGACAAATTATTAAACTCTTCTTCAACTACTTTTGCAATATTCGATACGTTGATTGGTTCACCACGCATCGCTAAACGGTCTGCGCTTGTCAATGCTTCAGGAATTGCAATCCAAAGAATGAAATAGAATATTGCGCTTACGCCAAAAACAAAGACTAACAATACAAATAAAATACGCACCCAAAGCGGGTCATTCACACCAAAATATGCAGCAATACCTGAACATATTCCACCAAAAACTTTATCTTCTGGATCACGGAAAAGACGTTTGCCTGTACGATACTCGCTTTGAGAACGATTTTGACTATTAAATTGATTATCAATTGGTTCTGCACCAAAATCTTCTGGTTTTCCCATAATTTCGATAGCTGCTTGTACATCGCGCATTTCTACAATTGGACGATTGCCTAATTTTTCTTGAAAAATTTCAGCTAATCTACTTTCAATATCGCCAGTGATTTCATCATAGCTACTTGATGGCTTGAAATGACGGTGAATTGAGCCTAAATAACGGCTTAGTAAATCATAAGCATCGTCATTGATTATAAAAGGATAACCTCCAAGATTGATATTAAGTGTCTTATTCATTTTCTAATTTTTTTCTCACATCAGTTATTTTTAGAAATACTAGATGTTTTTTAAACAATTTCGTTTTGATTTATGGTATCTGGATTGATAATATCTGAATCAACAGTATTCAAATCCATCACCGCTTGATTTAAAGTATCGGGATTAATAGGTGCCACATTTTGTACATCGGAAAGAATAGAAGTTAGCCCAGTAATTTTCCCTACCGATTCTACTAATTCGTTCCAAGCAGTATGCATATCAGCCAGAACGGTACGTCCTGACGCTGTCAAACTATAGTATTTTCGAGGAGGACCACCACCTTTTTTTTGTTCCCCAATATTGGCAGGCGCAATATCGCTTTCTACCCAACGATACTCCAAATAACCACCATCTTTTAAGCGTGTTAGTAAGGGATAAAGTGTACCCTCCACCACTAACAAGTCAGATGCTTTGAGCTTCTCCAAAATATCGGAAGGATAAGCTTCGCGCTCTGCAATGATGGAAAGGATGCAGAGTTCTAAAACGCCCTTTCTCATCTGTGCTTTTGCATTTTCTAAGTTTGTATTCATTTTATTTTAAATTATTATTCCATTAATGAAGGCTAACTACTTTTGTAATTGCCCATTCGTTGTCCTTTTGTTGCCAAACTATTACAAATTTTCCAGCTCTCGATGGGTATTTTGTTTCGTCTTCTTCCTTATTATGGAATTTGTGAAGTCCCATTTCTATTGCTCCGTAGCCTTTGATAGGATAAACTTCAATGCTACCAGGAATTAATTCTCTCGTAACTCTTCCGCATACATTTCGTTTTGTGCCATCAACAATCTCTTGTTTTGAATTCATCAAGCCTCCTTTATCATGAAAAAACTCAATATTCTCGACATAAAATTTAGCATAAGTTTCAAGATTTACGTTGCATGTATTATAATTATAAAAGAAAATACTATCCAGACGAACAATTGTATTATGCAAAATTTGATCGTCGGGAAGATAAGTATAAGTCGCTTTTTTTGAAGTAGAACAAGCTGAAACGATTATACTTACTGCTATAAAAGAGAAAATTATAAGTTTGTTTGAATTCATTGTTGTTTTAAATTGTCTATTGTTTTTTTTATAAATTGATTAATTTTTTGAGCGTAAGCCTCGCCTCCTATCGATGAAAGATTATGGTGTCCTGCGCCTTGTATAATTTCTAAAGTCTTGTCTTTTGAAGCAGCGTTGTCATACAATTGTTGTCCATATTCCACTTTTATTCTTTCGTCTTTATCGCCATGCGCAATGAAAATAGGCTGGGCAATATGTTTTACAGATTCAATTGGTTTTACTTGATTGGGCTCAAAATTTCCTATTTTTCCTGCTTCTAGTAATGCCCAATGCGCCAAAAAACGATTTCTAAAACCTAAACGATGTTGCATATAATCATAAACAATAGCATCTAAATCAGTAAAAGTGCTTTCAATAATTCCAAAATTTAGCCTTTTATCATGTTCCAAAGCTTGAATAGCAACTGCACCTCCGAGCGAACTGCCCCAAATGCCCATAACTTGATTGGGATAGGTCTTTTTTACAAAATCAATAATCTTTGACACATCTTGTTTTTCATAAAAACCATAAGTGCAATATTCTCCTTCGCTTTCACCATGACCACGTTGATCAAAAATTACACTTACAATGCCTTCATTTGCCATTTCTTGCGCTGCTTTCAAAAACCCTTCTTTATAGCCACTAATGCCATGAAGCATGATAATTACAGCTTTCGGACTATCTATTTTTGGTTTGATAAGAAACCCTTTTAAGCGATAACCTTCCTTTGTTTTTACACTAAGCGTGTCTGCTAAAAGTCCATAATCAGAAGGTCTTTTATCCAAATGATT
>JBJXHA010000133.1:0-4575 GCA_046160275.1 Bacteroidia bacterium
GCTGATAATTATCGTAAATACTACGTAATCCCATGCCTGGATGAACATTGCGAACCTCTAAAATAAAACCCAAATAGCAGGGTAAGAGGGCAATTTCTCGTTTTTGGCGTTGCACAGCATCGTGATGTCCCTGTTTTGTGATACCACTTTGTGCATAAACGTCCTTTAACTTGAAGCTATGCTCCTCTAGGTGCCTGCGAAACCACTCTACGGTTTCAATTCGGTGTTTTTTTTTTAGGTCATATCCTAAATTTGTTGAGGCTATTTCGATAAGCCTCTCCAAATAATCAATGTGTAGCTGTTTTTGACCGACTTTGCGCTCCAATTCTGCCACACTTTGCTGTAGTTCTAACGTCTTCTTTGATTCACTTTCCATTTCTACGACCATTTTGGTGCCAGGAATTGAGGGACTGTACTGGTAAATCCAACGATATACCGATTGAACACTCACCTCATAAACTTTGCAAAGGTCAGAAATTTTCAGCTTCTTTGCTATGATTTCTTGTACTTTGCTCCGCTTAAATTCCTCACTAAATGTGCGTACTCTACGTGCCTCAAACTTCAACGAACTACTACTTTGCTCATTTTTTTTGCTTTTTGCTCCCATGATAATTGACTCTCTTTGGTCAAGCTATTTTAGGAGAGGACAGCCGTTCACTATTCATTTTTAACTATTCACTACTTACATACACGCCTGTTTCGCTAGGGTGAGTACCTGAAGTACAACATCCGCCATTCGTTCCATTAGAATGCCCATCTCTACGCCAAATTGCAATTTCCAACTGTGGTTCGTTGTGGTTGAAAATTTGTCCATTACTCGAAGCCACTGAAGTACTTGCCGCATTAAAGGAAATCTAACCTTTTGAGCAAAACCGTACTTGGGTGTAATCAACCCCGATGTAACTGAACGAGAAGAGCAAAGTAACCGTAGTAGCCGCATTTCCCCAGTAGGTCTCGCTATGCCCAAGGTAAAAGTTGAGTAGCTTTGCCCAGTAGCAGCGTCCGCTTGTAATCTGTAAGCGTTTGGGCAAAAGTCGGTAATACAAGCAGGAGCATAGCGAGTAGCGAGCAAATTTGTTTGCCATGCCGAGAAAAATAATGTTTAAACATTTTCATAAAACGTTATGAGTTAATTGTAAAAAATAATGAAAGAGTCTGGATTGTTAACACTTTGCGTAAAATGTTATTTCGTGTGTAAAATAATACCCCTTACCCACCAATCTAAGATTGGAGAGACATATTGAATGTTTTGTATTTCATTCAATTATATAAAGGTTTGAGCATTCAAATACTAAATATTAATGATGTTTTGGGAGAAAACACCAATACCGTAAGACTTAATTTAGTCATACGTCTATACTGTTCCTAAATGAGTATCAAAATTTGCAAATTTTGTAAAAAGCACAAGGCGGTGTCCCCACCGCAAAAAGCGTGGATTTGCGGTGAGGACACCGCCTTATGCAATTATTTTTTGTAATTTATTTCGGAACGATATAGCAAGCATAAACTTCCTTTTAAGAGTTTACGAAAACCATAATCTATTTCTGAGGGCAGCCTACAGTGAGATAAGCTTAATCTTTAATAAAGTTGTTATTACTGTTTTTCCATCTTAGCATTTTTGAGTGGTTAAAAATTGTAAACTAGGCTTGATTGATAACAATATGCTGCAAAAGCAAGTATATAAGTTAAATAATACAAATTATTTAATAAATAGTTTTTAAAAAATCTAGATTTTTATTTAAAAACGAAGCCTAAACGCTGTCAGATAGGTTTTTTATATTTTTGGGAGTTGCCTTATTAGGGATATACGCAACAAATTTTGCTTGAACATAATAAATAATACACCTTTTCTTGCAAGGGATATTTCTATTAACGTTGTTGCTCAAAAATGTAGGAAGGCTTTCTTTTCATGTTAGATAATATAACTACTCGCACAAAATACAACCTAAAGTGTAATCTTCCTCTCTTTGGATAGCTTTGGTAACGTTGCCAAGTTCTTGCAGATTTTGAGGTTTGAGTATTGCATTAGTAAGCATTTTCACCAAAAAAGAAAACAAAAACTATTGTTCAACGTTTGGAATACCTAATTTTTTGCTGTATTTTTGTCCATGCAATTGAACTACGAATATGGCGAAAAAATATAAAACACCCGTTATGACAGATTCTTTGTTGGTAGAAGCCGCATGGGAAGTATGCAACCAAGTAGGTGGTATTCATACAGTTGTCCGTTCTAAAGTGCCTCGAATGGTAGAAAAATGGGGCGATAAATATTGCTTGTTAGGACCGAATGTCCACCCCAGCGTTTCCGCCATTTTTGATGTTACTGCCGATTATTCCGATCCATTTGGGCAGGCAGTTTTGCGTATGCGTCAAATGGGTTATGATGTTAGTTATGGTCGTTGGCTCATTTCGGGTCGCCCAAAAGTCGTTTTGTTTAACCTTGTTTCCGCTTGGCATCACCTCCACGACATCAAATATGATTTGTGGGAGCATCACGACATTTCGACTCCTGCTAATGATGAATTGGTAAATCAAGTGATTGTTTTTGGGCATTTGATGAAAATCTTTATGCTTGAACTTGCCGATATTGAGAAAAATAAGCCGCAACGTATTATCGCACATTTTCATGAATGGATGGCAGCTACTTGTATTCCACAACTACGCCGCCATGAAACGCAAATACGCATTATTTTTACCACACATGCCACTTTATTAGGGCGATATTTGGCAGGGAATGACCCTAAATTTTATGAAAACCTGCAAATTTATGATTGGATAAAAGAATGTAGGCATTTTGGCATCGAAGCGCAAACCCGCATTGAACGAGCAGCAGCACATGGTTCGCACATTTTTACGACTGTGAGTGATGTTACCGCACGCGAATGTGAGTTTTTATTGGGCAGAAAACCAAATTTAATTTTACCTAATGGCTTAAATATTGAGCGTTTTACGGCTTTTCATCGCTCCCAAAATTTACATCAACAATACAAAGATGCGATTCAACGCTTTATCATGGGGCATTTTTTCCAATCTTATTCTTTTGATTTGGACAAAACGCTTTACTTTTTCACTTCTGGGAGATATGAATACAAAAATAAAGGCTTTGATTTGACCTTGGAAGCCCTTGCGCGATTAAATTGGAAACTGAAACAAGCGCGAAGCGAAATGACGGTGGTAATGTTTTTTATTACCAAACAACCCTATCATTCTATCAATTCTAAAGCCTTAGAATCTCGCGCGGTGATGGAGGAAATTCGCAAAACTTGTGATGAAATTGCTGATGAAATCCGCCAAAAATTATTTCAATCGGCAGCGGCAAGTAGCGATTATAAATTGCCACAAATGAATGATTTTGTTTCGGATTATTGGCGATTGCGCTTGCGTCGAACGTTGCAAACCTGGAAGTCAAAAGACAATCCGCCGATTTTGACACATGATTTAAAACACCCAAAAAATGACGATATTTTGGCATTTTTGCACCAAGCCAAATTGAGCAACAAAGCCGATGACCCTGTAAAAATTGTGTATCACCCCGATTTTATTTCGCCCATGAATCCTTTGTTTGGGATTGAATATGCCGATTTTGTGCGGGGTTGTCATTTGGGGGTTTTTCCGAGTTATTATGAGCCTTGGGGATATACGCCTTTGGAATGTGTGGCGAGTGGTGTGCCTGCAATTACCAGCGATTTGGCGGGTTTTGGGGATTATGTGAAGGATTCTGTTCCTAATTATAATGACTTGGGAATGTATGTGGTGGAGCGCAAAGACAAGAAATTTGCCGATGCTGCCGAAGACCTAGCCGAAATGATGTTTTCTTTTACCAAACTCAATCGTAGAGAGCGCATTGTGCAACGCAACAAAGTAGAAGCCTCTGCCGACTTATTTGACTGGAAACAGTTGGGGGTACATTATGATATGGCGTATCATTTGGGGATTAGTTAAGGTACTATTAGACCTAGTAAGGTGTTTCCTGCACCTTACTAGGTCTGATTTTTCACCATTAACTTAAACCCAACCCCATGCACATTTTGAATTTCGATGTTATCGTCAGCTTTTAACATTTTGCGCAATTTAGAAATAAACACATCTAAACTCCGCCCTGCAAAATAATCATCATTGCCCCAAATTTGGCGCAAAATTTCCTCTCTTTTTACCACATTTCCTTGATGATGACAGAGAATTTGCAAGACATCAGCCTCTTTTTGTGTCAGGTTTTCGTCTTTTATTTCGGGATGCGACAGCGATAAATTGGGATAATTAAAAGTATAATCATTGAGGGAATAAACCTGAACAGTTTGCGTAACGCTTTCTTTTTGGCTTCTTTTCAAAAAAACCTCGATCCGCAATACCAGTTCCTCAATGTTAAAAGGCTTGGTAATATAATCATCAGCCCCAATTTTAAAGCCATTAATCACGTCTTCTTTGGCAGCCTTTGCCGTCAAAAACAGAATCGGCACACTTGGATTTTCCCTACGAATCATCTCCGCAAGCGTAAAGCCATCTCTTTGTGGCAACATCACATCTAAAATACACAAATCAAAAGCATTTTGCTTATACACATTCCAGCCCAACTCG
>JBJXHA010000134.1:0-12615 GCA_046160275.1 Bacteroidia bacterium
CTAATACCTGAATGGTTGTTTTCTTGACATGAACGGTTAAAAAGGTAAGAAAAGTAATGTTGTTAAGTTGAAAAGAAACAAAAAGATAGCAATAACTAGCTTATATTGTGCTGAATACACAAAAAAAAGTAGTGAATAATAAAAGACAAAGTTAAATTTACGCCAAAATGAGGCAAAAAAAAGGGTAAGATTTTGAGAAATAAGAAGATAAGTAGTTTTCTTGTTTTTGCTTGATACTATTTCTAACGAAGGCTTTGGAAAAAGGTTGCCTTGCGAATAAAAATAATGCACAATATTCTTTTACCTAGCCATTCTTACCTAGCCGTTCCTTCCCATGCTTGCATTTGCTTTTCTAATGCGTTTTTCCAATCATATTTTCCATCGTTAATTACCACATAATCAGAGGCTTGTATTTTTTTTAAGTCCGCCCATTGGTTTGCCATTTTTTTCAGAATATCTGCTTCACTTAGCGCATCTCGTTGAACAGCACGCTGCAAACGTACCTTTTTTGGCGCATAAACCGTCATAATTTTCCAACAATCTTGGGCTACATTTGCCTCAAACAAAATTGCCGCCTCTCTTATCACACATTGAAAGGGATAATCGGCAGGCGTATTTTCGATCCATTCATGAAAATCTGCACGCACCGCAGGATGCACCAACGCATTCATTTGTTGAAGCAAGGCTTTGTTCTGAAAAATTAAATTGCCAATATAAGGGCGATTTAATTCGCCATTGAGGTAGGTTTGTTCGCCAAATACATCTGTCAAAGCCTTGATAAGTGCTTGATTTTCATTCATTACCGCTTTTGCACGCTCATCTGCAATGTAAATGCGATACCCCAAACTCGCCAAATGTTTGGCTACAGTCGTTTTGCCGCTCCCAATTCCGCCCGTGATGCCGATAATTTTTTTCATATTTTACCTTTTGCCCTTATGCTATAAGAAATTTGTCAATCCTAATATCCACAAACAAAGATAAAAACTTTTGGGGAATAAAGATAGTTAACATAAATTTAGGGCATTTTTAGCGTTCGGAACTTTTTAAAAGTTCTGAACGCTAAAACGCTAAAAATGCTCACTTATTACCTACAATGAATCATCTTCCCAAACTTTCCAAAATCATCAATGACCCTGTGCATGGTTTCATTGAAATTAACAACCCTTTGGTGTTGCAACTCATCAATCACCCGATTTATCAGCGTTTAAGGCGCATTTCGCAACTTGCTTTGTCTTCGGAAGTGTATCCTGGTGCGGTGCATACACGCTTTATTCACGCGCTAGGGGCAATGCACTTGATGACGCAGGCTTTGGATACTTTGCGCAAAAAAGAAGTGGAAATTACTCCCGAAGAATATGAGGCTGCCCAAATTGCGATTTTATTGCATGATGTTGGTCACGGACCTTTTTCGCATAGTTTGGAGAAGGAAATTATTACAAATTTGCACCATGAAGACATGAGTGCGGCATTTATGCACAAATTAAACCAAGAATTTGAAGGAAAATTGGAACTTGCAATCGCAATTTTTGAAGGAAAACACCCCAAGAAGTTTTTGCATCAACTCGTTTCTAGTCAATTAGATATGGACAGGATGGACTATTTGATGCGTGATAGTTTTTTTACAGGTGTGGTTGAGGGTGTAATTGGCGCAGATAGACTCATAAAAACGCTGAATGTCTATGAAAATCAGTTAGTTGTGGAGTCGAAAGGCATTTATTCTGTGGAAAATTTTATCGTTTCGCGGCGATTAATGTATTGGCAAGTGTATTTGCATAAGGCTTCGATTTCATCAGAAAATATGTTGATTCGGATATTACGAAGGGCTAGGCATTTGTTTGAAGCAGGTAAAGAAGATTTGTTTTTAGGTGGTGCTTTGCGCTACTTTTTTCAGCATAAAGTGGATAAAAATAGCTTGACAGATACCGCAATTCAACAATATATGTTGCTTGATGACCACGATATTTTGTATGCAATTAAGCAATGGCAACACGATTCAGATGGCATTTTAGCAAAATTAAGCAAAGATTTATTGCACCGAAAGTTGTTTAAAACCCAGCTTCGAAGCGAACCTTATAGTAAAGAAGAAATTAAAAATTTGAGAGAACAGTATGCAAAAGCCAATAATATCAGCGTAGAGGAGGCGCAATATTTTGTTATTGCGGGTGATGTTTCGAACATGGCATACAACAAAGATAACCACGAACCGATCTGGATTTGGTATAAATCGGGCGAAATCAAAGAACTCGCCGCCGCTTCGGATATGCAAAATGTTACTTCTTTGTCGAAAGAGGTAGTGAAGTATTATTTATGTATGCCAAGTTAATTATTCTTCCATCAATGCCTTTTTTATCTCCTGCAATTTCAACAATGCCTCAATCGGAGTCATTCTATCAACCTCTACGCCTGCGAGTAATTGCCTAATTTTCAGGGTGTCAGTATCTTTTAGCTCAAACATATTGAGTTGAATTTTATCGCCTTTGTGGGAGAATTTGACCGCTTTTGCAGCTTTTTTGTCATCAACTCTGTTTTTCTCGAAGTGTTGTAATAAATTTTCAGCCCTGCGGGTTAAAACGCTTGGCATTCCTGCCATTTCTGCGACATGAATCCCAAAACTATGCTCGCTGCCACCTGCTTTTAATTTCCTCAAAAACAAAATTTTCCCCTCAATTTCTTTGACCGAAACATGATAATTTTTCACACGCTCCAAGCGATTTTCCAACTCATTTAATTCATGATAATGCGTAGCAAACAAAGTTTTTGCCCTACATTTTGCCGTTTCATGCAAATACTCCACCAATGCCCAGGCAATCGAAACGCCATCGTAAGTGCTTGTACCTCTGCCGATTTCATCTAATAACACCAAACTTTTTTTCGTGGCATTGTTTACAATTTGTGCCGTTTCGTTCATTTCCACCATAAACGTAGATTCGCCGCCCGAAAGGTTATCAGAAGCCCCTACGCGGGTAAAAATCTTATCTACAATGCCAATTTTTGCCGAAGTTGCAGGCACAAAACAACCGACTTGCGCCAACAAAGTAATGAGCGCAGTTTGGCGTAACAATGCCGATTTTCCCGCCATGTTAGGACCCGTAATGATGATAATTTGCTGTGTAACATCATCTAAATGCACATCATTTGGGATATAAGGCGACTCCGCAGGTAGGCGCGTTTCGATGACGGGATGCCGCCCTTCGTGAATCGAAATCACACCATCATCATAAATTTCGGGTTTGCTATAACTCAATTTTTGGGAAGCCATTGCAAAAGAAAGCAGCACATCAATTTCCGCAAATTGTCGCGCATTACTTTGAATAATGCCTACATAACTCTGCATTTTTTGCAAAAATTCGGCATATAATTCTGTTTCCAAGCGTAAAATCTTGTCCTCTGCCGACAAAATTTTCTCCTCATAACCCTTCAATTCTTCGGTAATGTATCGCTCGGCATTCGTAAGTGTTTGTTTCCGAATCCATTCCGAAGGCACTTTATTTTTATGGGCGTTTGTTACCTCAATGTAATAGCCAAACACCTTATTATAGGCAATTTTGAGCGAAGTAATTCCTGTGCGAATCGTTTCGCGTTCCTGCATTTTGAGCAAATATTCTTTTCCACCATTCTGAACATTACGCAAATCATCTAAACCTGCCGAAACACCCGCTTTTATCACATTTCCATCGTTGATAGAACTGTTTACGTCTGTCATCAAATAGTGTAACAAAACGTTCATCACAGGTTCAATGTTTTCGAGGTTTTGCGCTTTTTTCTGCAATTCTTCGCAAGGAAAGGAAGCGATAAGGTGCTGAATTTGAGGCACTAATTTTAATGCCTCACGCAAAGCCACCGCTTCTTTGGGCGTAAGGCGTTGAGTAGCAACTTTGGAAGCAAGGCGTTCCAAATCGCCCATTCGCTTAAACAATCCTCCTAATTCATTGAATTGTGGAGTGTGTTGAATGAAACTTTCTACAATGTTCAGGCGTTTTTGAATTTTTTGAAGGTCTTTTAAAGGATACAATAAGGTCTGCCTAAGCAAACGCGCACCCATAGGTGTAAGGGTATAATCCAAAATATCTACTAAGGCAACTCCCTCATGATGAAGCGGTTGTATCAATTCCAAATTTCTCACCGTAAAACCATCAAGCCACACAAATTCCGAATCGTCAAAACGGTAGATTTTATTAATGTGCCCTAAATTTTTCTGTTGATTGTCTAATAAATAATGAACGATGCAGCCTGCTGCGATAATGCCCTGCGTTTCTTTGTCGATGCCAAAACCTTTTAACGATTTGGTTTGGAACAAATCTAGTAATTTTTCGCGTGCATATTCTGTTTGAAATACCCAATCATCCACCCTTGTGGTATAAAATTTATCGCCAAAAAGGTCTTGAAAACTGCGCATTTCCTTTTTGGATACCAAAATTTCCGAAGGTTGAAGGCTGTGTAAGGTCTTTTCTATGTATTTTGCTTCGCCCGAAAAACAGAAAAAATCGCCCGTAGAGACATCGGCAAAGGCGCAACCAATGTTTTTGCTATCGTTCAAAAAAATAGCAGCGAGGTAATTGTTTTTATTGAGTTCTAGGATTTTATCATTCAAGGTAACGCCAGGTGTTACCAATTCCGTTACCCCTCTTTTCACAATTCCTTTGGCATCTTTGGGGTCTTCGAGTTGGTCGCAAACGGCAACGCGCTTTCCAGCCCTTACCAATTTAGGCAAATACGAATCTAAAGAATGATGTGGAAAGCCAGCCAATTCGATTTCGGAGGCAGAGCCATTTCCTCTTTTGGTCAACACAATTCCCAAGATTTTGGAGACTACTATCGCATCAGCTCCAAAAGTTTCATAAAAATCTCCTACCCTAAATAAGAGAATCGCGCCGGGATATTTTAATTTTATCGCGGCATATTGTTTCATTAAAGGTGTTTCGCTATGCGCCATTTTTTAAGTGAAAAGTGAAAAAGGAAAAGTGGAAAATTGCAAAGAAATGTCATTTTGAGGATACGAAAAATGACATTTCTGTTAAGTAAAAATCACTTGATTTGCCTACCATTTAAAATATTCTTTTGCTGCAATCCAAACTGAAGGTAAAACAGAAATCAAGATAATACCTATTGCAATGGCAGAGAAATGTGCTTTTACCCAAGGTAAATTGCCGATAAGATAGCCTAAAATTGTGATAGAGCCAACCCACGCAACTGCACCGACAAGGGTGTAGAGGACATATTTTTTCCAATCCATTTTGCCAATGCCTGCTACAAAAGGCACGAAGGTACGAATGATGGGCGCAAAACGACCTGTTACGATGGCAAGTGCGCCATATTTATCATAAAAAGCTTGTGTTTTTTCGATATGTGATTTTTTAATGAAAGGAATTTTCTCTTTTTCCAAAAAGGTAGGACCTACATAATTTCCAATAAAATAATTTACTAAATTTCCTACAAATGCCGCCACAATGAGCAAAATAATTAATAACCAAACATTTAGGTTTGCCCCTTCTCTTGCAGCAAGCGCACCTGCTGCAAATAACAAAGAATCACCCGGCAAAAAAGGCGTAACGACAAAACCTGTTTCTGCAAAAATAATAAAAAATAAAATTAAATACGTAAGCGTTCCATAATTCGCAATAATTTGCTCAAGATGCTTGTCAATGTGAAGAATAAAATCTAGCATAATTTATAGTTCAAATTTAAAATTAACAAATTAAAAAAAAAGCCTTAGTCGTCTAGCAATTCTGTTTCTAAAATATGGCGAAATTTGCGCAAAATGGCAATAATTTTTAACAACTCCTCCTTCTCTGTGCAATCAAAAGCCTTAGAAATGCAATAGGTTTTTCCTTCTAAAATTACAAAACGCCACCTTTCTCCTATTACCTCGCAACCGTAAATGAGCTTTTCATTATGATTGAGGGCTTGCGCAATTAACATCGCTTCAAGGAGTTGTGCCATAGAATCGCCTGAAGGTTTTTTGTGTGGTTTATATTCTTGAAAATGAAAATAAGGTGTTTCTGGACTATCTAAAATCCCTTTTGCCACCATGAAATCTGTTTTTGTAGTGAGTAAATGTCCTTCTACTATGGCAAAAATTGTTTTCTCAAAAAAAGTAAGAATAGGCTCATTATCTTCAAGATAACCGAGTGGCAACACCCCGCTAATAAATTTCATTTTTAGATCTTCTTCACTCCAAGCAGCGATATTTCGGAGCGCTTTTTTATGTAAACTCTCAAACTGACGCAATTCATACGCATCAAAATTGGGTAAGTCTGCATCTAACCAAATCTGCATTTTCTCGGTTTGAGTTTCTACCATTCGAATTAATTTAAACACTTTTATAAGTTCTGCTTCACTGTAAGCTTTTGATTTTTCTTTTGCCATGATAAAAGGTCATTAAAAATGGTAACTATTAAAAAAATTGTGTGCAAAAATAGCAAAAATTTAGGCAAAATCTAAGGATAATCTTATCTTTGCGCTGTTTATGGCAACAAATCAAGGTACATATAGCGAACATTCTTATCTAAAATCGCGTGCGCGTTCGCAGTTTATTTCTGCAACGCTTTCAATTGCAATGGTTTTGCTATTGCTTGGACTTTTTGCGACTTTGGCTGTTTTTGGGCGTAAGTTTATCGCTTATGCCAAGGAATCTATGCAAATGAAGGTGTTTTTGAATGAGGGGGTGAAAGTTGAGGACAGAAATGCCTTATTAGATGAGTTGAAATTGAAGCCTTATACGGCGAAAGCTACCTACATTTCGAAGGAAGAAGCAAGCAAAATTTTATTAGCAAGGACAGGCGAAGATGTCAAAAAGTTGATGGGGGGCATTAATCCCTTGCTTGCTTCTATTAATGTGAAATTGAAAGCGCGTTATGTTGATGCGGATAGTTTTACCATCATTCAAAAGGCTTTGATGAATAAAGCGATTGTGGCGGAGGTGAATTATCCTGTCAATATGATTACGACTTTGAACAGAAATGCAAGTTATCTGTTTATTATCAGTTTGATTTTCATTATTATAGCGGTAATTATCACCTTCTATTTAGTCGTAAATACCATTCGTCTTTCTATTTATGCACAAAGGTTAAGTATTCGCACCATGCAATTAATTGGCGCAACTGAAAGTTTTATTCGTGCGCCCTTTTTGCGTTCAGGAATTTGGCAAGGCTTTTTAGGAGGAATTATTGCAGTTGCGTTACTCTGTTCGCTCCTGTTTTTTGTCAATTTGCGCTTGGCTTCTGTCAGTTTAAGCACCAATTTTGTCATTAGCCCCGAATTTTTTGTATTAATGCTTGGAATTGTGTTATTTGGTGCCTTCTTAGGCTATGTTGGAAGCTATTTAGCCGTAAACAAATACCTAAATCGTTCTCTTGAGGAATTGTATAGATAAGTATCAGTGAACAATTAACAGTAAACAGTTATCAGAAGTAGAGGTTTGATTATCAAGTGAATACACTTTTTAAATTAGTAACTTACTCGTATTGAGCTGGACTCCACTGGGCTTGCCGAAGTGTCGAAATATTTTGTTGGCATTACTAAGGAAAGAGGCGCAGAAAGGGAATGGGAAATTTATCTCGTTTGTATATCATAAATTCGCAAAATATCATGAGTAAAGTAAGAACAAAAGTTGCCACAAATAGCAACGCGAGTAGAGGCGGTACTCCCAATGTCCCCACTACACCTACCCAATTACCATTCGAAAGAATGAATTACATCTTGCTAGGCGTATGCGCCTTAGTCATTGCTTTTGGTTTCTTTTTAATGTCAACAGATACATTTATTGATGCCAGCCAATTTTCACTTTCTTTGCACGTAGCACCCGTAATCGTTGTAGCAGGTTTTATTGGGGTTATTTTTGCAATTATGTACACGCCTAAAAGTGATAAAAGCTCAGACAGCGAAACAGTAAGCGTATAAACATACAAGAAATGATTGTATAATTGTTGAAAGATATCCAAATTCTTAAAAGAGTTCGGGTATCTTTTTTCTTTATAATATTGTTTGGGGTAATTTCTTACATTTTTTACAGAATTGCTTTTTTTCTTACACTTATGCAAATTATCCAACTTATTGAAAGGTACTTGATATAACCCTATATAGCTCCCCAAAAAAGCATAAAAAGCTAATAATCAATTTAATACTTTCTCTACGCATTCCCAAAACCAACCTTTTGTCTCCTTATTTGCTGTTTATTTTGTGAAATTTCTATAATTTTCTTACAAATCACCTGTTTTTACGGAAAATCCCCCTAATTTTATGGATTCAAAACGATGCTATCAACCTTTGCCATTTCTAATTAAAAGCATGTACACCTATTTGGAAAAGATACTTAAATATTGTTACTTTTTATTATTCTCATTTGTATTACCTCTTCACGCTCAACAGTTTAGCTACCGAAACTATACTTCGGAAGTAGGGCTAGAAAGCGGGGTCGCACGCGCAATCGTAAAAGATACGTCAGGATTTGTATTTATTGGCACAGACAACGGCATCTATCGTTATGATGGACTACGCTTTGAAAATTTCAAAGAGGGTTTGCCAAGTTTATTAGTAAAAGGATTAATTCGTACCCAAAAAGGAAAAATCTATGCAGCCACAGACGGAGGTGTAGTTGAGGTGATTAGTCAACCTAAATCTGTAACTTTTAAACCTTTACTTCCTCCTCCCACAAATTCCTCAAAAGACAGTTTGCTCGTATTGCCACGCCTAATGTACGAAGATAGTAAAGGCGATTTGTATATTTCTGATAATTATGGATTGTTAAAATATAAAAATGGAAAAACTAAAAAATACAATCTTAGAAGGGAGAAAGTTTCTAATTCTAATTGGCATTCTGTGGCTTTGTATGAGGATAATTTAGGCTTAATTGCATTGACGGAGGTAGGGGATTGTTTCAGATTAGATCGAAAAATTGATGATTTTGTAAAAATAGACCTACCGACTCCCCTCAATAATATCAATTATGCCATTAAAATTGACCAAAATACAGGGGTTATTGCCTCACGTGAAGGGCTTTCTGTTCTTACTTTTGATAATATCGGGCGCGTTGCTAACCTATCTTTGATACCCAATACGGCAGAACTTGATGCATCTCGATTTTGGAAACAAGATAAAAATACCATTTACATTGGAAGTTGGACAAGTGGCTTGTATCGCATGAAAATCCAAAATGGTCAATACAATATTTCCAAAGTAGAAGAATATAAACTCAAAAATATTAACGCTTTTTATACCGAAAATGGGCGCGAAATTTGGCTTGCTTCTGATGAGGGTACTGCAAGTTTAAGTGCTTATTATTTCCGAAAAGATTTAGAAAAATTTGCGGCTACGGAAATTCGTAGTTTAGGGGAATCGCCTGAGGGAGAAGTTTATTTTACAGATGGTGATTTTCTTTATCAAGTAAAGGAAGATGCGGGCAACTTTTCGGCAGAAATTGTGTATGCTTCGCAAGGAACGCTCATTTTACAAGTTTATCCCACATCAGAAGGCGTTTGGTTTTCTGACAGCGAAGGAAATATCTCTTTATGCAAAGATGGGATAATAAGTAAAACGTTTAGTTTGGCACAATACGGCAAAGGCGGTTTTTCGCTTGCGGTAGATATGCAGAACTCCGTGTGGGTCTTGCAAGAAGAAAGCCCTAACGCGCCTGAATATCAACCCGGTATTTTGTGTATAAAATCAGATGGCACGATTCGACATTTTGGAAGAAAAGAAGGCGTAAGTGCACGTCTTACTTGTGTCAAAGTCCTTACTAAAGGAGAAATTGTTTGCGGTGGCTCTACTACTGATAGGCTCTGTTTACTTAAATTTGATGCTTCTAAACAATTATTTATTCCCTTTGCCATAGAAAAAAACCTATTTGAAAAAAATGAAAAACTCTTAGAAATCAATGATATAACACAAAGTAATAATGGCGCATTGTGGCTGGCAACTACGCTTGGTTTATTAAAATATCAGGCGAAAAAAATAGAAAAGCTAAATGTAGGTGAGGTAACAAATCCCTCTATTCAGTCTGTTTTTTTAGATGCAAAAGGGCAGGTTTGGTTTGCTTATGAAAAAGGCTTAGCCATTTATCAACCTGAAGGCTGTATTGTTTTTGATGAAAAGGCAGGGCTTGCGGAGAAAAAAGTAGGGTATGCACGTTTATTGATTGATAGCCGAAACCGTATTTGGGTAGGAACGAATAAAGGCTTAAATTTTACACCAACTTACCAAATTATAGATCAAAACACAACTCCTTGCTTGGTGAACATTGAGTACGATGGGGCAGAAGCAGATGTAAATAATATGTCTTTTGGTTTTGGGAAATTCTTAAAACTTTTTTTCATTGCCCCTTCGGTGAATACAAGCGGCACTCGCTATGAATATCGAATCGTAGGGAAGGACAGTACTTGGAAAAAAATGGCATCTAATTATGTGATTTTAAATGGATTAGAAGGGGGCGAACATATTTTAGAGGTTCGTGCGATTCAAAGTGGAAATTATACATGGAGTAAACCTTTACGAGTTGCCTTTAAAGTCTATCGCTTTTGGTATCAAAAACCATGGTTGCTTACCTTGCTCGGAATTGCTCTTATTTGTGGAACTATTGGGATATTTCGTTTATATGCTTGGCGACTTAACGCTCGTTCACGAGAGCTTGAGAACATGGTGCAAGAGCGAACATTGGAAGTTACACGCCAAAATAGCTTGATTGAAGAACGAAATAACAAACTTCAACAAGTGAATGTAGAGTTAGGACTGGCAAAGCAAAAAGCAGAAGAAGCCGCCTCCGCAAAAGCGCAATTCTTGTCGAGTATTACCCATGAAATTCGGACTCCGCTCAATGGGGTTATTGGAATTACAAATTCTCTCATCGAAAGTGACCCGCGCCCTGACCAAATGGAAAACCTCAACATCTTGGAGTTTTCTGCCAAAAATTTACTTTCTTTAGTGAATGATGTATTGGATTTCAATAAGTTAGATGCCAATCGAATGGAGTTAGAAATGATTCCTTTTGATGTGTATCTGTTGCTTGAAAATATCATTAAGACCTTTAAATATACCATTCAAGCGAAGGGAATTGGCTTGGAATTAAAAATGGGCGAAAATGTACCACAAATGATAACAGGTGACCCCTTGCGTTTAAATCAGGTTTTGACCAACTTAATTGGAAATGCCATTAAATTTACGCAACAAGGCGGTGTAGTGTTACAGGTGATATGCGATAAGCGAGAGGACAGAAAAGCTACCCTTACCTTTGAGGTGCATGATACAGGGATTGGGATTCCTGAAGATAGAGTGGATAAGATTTTCCAAGGATTTACGCAAGCAAGTGCGGATATTTCGCGCCGCTTTGGGGGTACAGGCTTAGGCTTGGCTATTTCTAATAAAATCTTGAAACTGCAAAATTCTCAATTACAGGTTCATTCCGTTTTTGGCAAAGGCTCAACTTTCTTCTTTACCATTGAGGTAGAAATTCCTGAACCTAAACAAGAAGAGACAACGCCCATTCATGTAGAAACCAAAGACGCTTTGAAAGGGAAAAAGATATTATTATGCGAAGACAATGAAATTAATGTCATGATTACCACAAATATGCTCAAAAAATGGGGCGTGGTATATGAAGTGGCAGAAAATGGAAAACAAGCGGTTTCTTGGGTCGAAAAACAAGATTTTGACATCATTCTCATGGATTTGAATATGCCAGAAATGGACGGTTTTGAGGCGGTTACGGTAATTCGTGCAATGGATAACCCCAAATATCAGCAAGTGCCCATCATTGCATTTTCGGCAGCATCGGAAGGCGGGCGCGATGAGCAAGCTTATGCTGTTGGTATGAATGACTTCATTATCAAGCCTTTCAAACCTGATGAATTGTACGAGAAAATGAAAATGTTGTTGGAGTTGTAATGAGAGTAATACATTTTTAGGTCATTTCGGCTATCGCTCAATGACCTAAAAATGTCAATATAAACAAAAAAGCATATTTCTTAAAAATGCCACAAGATCATTGAGCGAAGCCGAAATGACCCTGTGGCATTTTACTTTCCCAACTAATATCGTTACCAGCAAATAGGACAAACCTTAGTGAACAGCGTACTTACCTTGAATTTACCAAAATTCTATTATTGTTTGCTAATTTTAAACGAATTTCTCTTTTTAAGCTGAAAAAAAAACACTTAATTGGCTATTTTTATTGGCGAATTTTTATTCTCTTGATAATCAAAAGCCTACCTTTTTTTGCGAAAAAAAACCTTGTAGCCTCATTTTTAATTCGTAACTTTAACGCCCGTATCATTATTTTGTAATTGAAAATAAGGGCATTAGGCGCATTTTCCTTCCAAAAATAAAGTTTTTTATTGCTAAAACAATACGTTAAAACAAATGAAAGTTCCAAAATCACTCATATACGAAACCATCAATGGGAAAACGATTTATTATCGTGGTTACAGGGAGGTTTTGCGTAATAATCAAACATTTTCGGACATTATGGGTAGTAGTTATTTACAATCTTTACTTATTTCATGTATTTTTTCTTTTATCTGTACAAAACTTTCTAAGAAAAAATATACCATTTTGACCAATGAAGTGGGTTTACACTTAGGAAACAAAGATAATTTATCGAATGATATTGCTATTTATGATAAACTT
>JBJXHA010000135.1:0-16032 GCA_046160275.1 Bacteroidia bacterium
CCTGCTCTGTCATACACCCAAGTTCCTCCTTGCGGATATACAGGATTTAGCGCACATTCTTTCCACACATTCCATTGAAAATCATTTGCACCACCATTCAAATTAATATAATGTTGGCGTTGAATAAATTCTCCCTGTTGCCCATGTCCTGTAATCGCAGAACGAATTTTAAAGAAATTGGCATCATTATTAAGAGTGACTGAACGCGGTTCGAAGCGATTGTTAGCATTAATTTGTGCATACGCATCTGCGGTAACTGGCCAAATTTGTTGGATAGACAAAACGTTTCGCGGAGGCGTTCCTTTGATAAACAAAAACCGAATATCCATGTCCTCTTGCCATTCTCCTCCATTTTGAAGGTTAATATATTTCTTATTTTTTAAGATAGGGGCAAAATCCGTTACATCAAATTCCCACATTTTTCCATCAACGCCTAAGTCTAATCCTTTGCCATAAGGTGTAACAAAGGACATTAATTCTAATTTTTGCGCCCATTTGCTAAAATAATTTAAGGGATAAATTTGCAAGGTATCGTTTGCTGCAATCAGAACAGAATCTATCACCATTCCTGCCTCATCTTTGATATAAGTATAACCTGTTAACCAAGTAGTCGTAGTATCAACAGTTTGTAAATTATTATTTTGTACAGTATATTGAATCACTGTATTAGGTTGATTTACAACGGAATCTAAGGTAATAATTGTATCAATTGAAGTAAGGTAATTGCCTTGTGCAAAAATAAGATTGGGTCTTACATATATAGGGGCTAGGTTTTTGAAAAAGTCATTTCCTGTAAATTTCTGCCACATTCCTCCATTTGTGATGGTTGCATAATTTCCATTTCCAGATGCGTCAAGTAAAGTAGTATTCATACCTTCATCCATTTGATAAGCAGCTATTAAATTAGCAAAATCGGGGTGAGAATTATCCAAAGATTTTCTCATCCAATCTGCAATAGTAGTAGCAGAAAGTGCTGTTTTCCAAACCCTTGCATCATCCATTGCGCCAGAAATATCCGCCATGCGTAATGGTTCTGTGCTAATGTCGGTTGTTGCAGGAATTGTTCCGTTGTAAGTCAAGGTAATTGGCGCACCATTGATATACAACTTCAAACGATTGGCATTTCCTGTTTGTGAGCCATCATAAGTCATCGCAACGTGCGTCCATGTATTTAAAGGAAGTACCCCTGTTGCATAGCCATAATCATTGGTTGGATTTCGGATAATACAATACAAATTGCCGCTAACATCACCCGTTTGCAACAAGGTTTTTCCATTTTTCCCAAAAATATTTACCCAATTTTTCCAATTTTTGATATTCACCCAGCCCTCGTAAGTAAATTTAGTTGCACCATCTAAGTCATCTAAATCTCCTGCATTGATATAATCATCAAAACCATCACATTCTACTGCATAATCATCTGAAATAGAAGTGATTGCAGTATTTGTAGGAGCAAATTCAGCAAGCACTAAGTTATTAAGGCTTTGTATAGCATTATTGTAATTAACTTCTAGCAAAATGTTGGAAATACCGTCCCAATTAAAAGGTTGATAAAAAGCAAGACGTTGTAAGCCTGTAGTTGGGAAATTTGTTGTAAGAAAATAGACTTGCTGCCAGCCACTTGTAAGGTCAATTTGAGAAAGTGCAGTCGTAGTAGTTGGCTTCATTTTGATGCGAAGATACCCTACCTCAGTTGCTACATTTGACAAATTTAAGGTTAAGGAATGAATATCACCCGCCACAAGCCCCGCAGCACTAAGTTCACTTGCCGTAAAAAGATATTGACTTTTACCCGAAGTTTTTCCATTTGACAAAAGATATTGTGTAATGACAGAACCATTTCCTATTGTGGAGAGGGTTTCATTAAGGGTGGAATCATAAGTTACGGCTTGCTGTTGATATTGTGTATAAGAATAAGTTGGCGAATTCGTGTAAGGATAAGTTGAGCCAGAAAAATTACTAATGGTGTAATTGTTGTGCGTAGCTTTTACAGAATCAATTAAGCTAGAATCAGTTATGTACGTATTACAACTATAATCCCATTCGCCACAGCCTTGATTGGGCGCAGTTTGCGTAGAAATGAGGGCATTTTTACACCTCATTCGATATTGCATGATGATTTTTGACCAAGTAGCCGTATCTAAGGGAAATTGAAACATACCCGCCCTCGTGTTGGAAGCAAAAGTAAAAGTTTGCACGACAGTTGTATCTTGCGACCAAGCAACGGCAAAATTTACCCATAAAATAAGCAAGAAAAGTGAACGTTTAAGCATAAATATTTGATTAATAGAGAAATAAAGACAAATCTTTGCGGCAAATCTAAGCTAAAATAAGCGAAAGTACAAGTTCAAAAAAAAACATTTTACACAGTAAATTTTAGGAATTTAGCTGCTTTGTAAAGAAAATTCCTTCTTTCACATACAAAGCAAGGGCTTGTATATAAAAGAAGGAAAGGAGAGCAACTCATCGTAAGTATAAATTACCCTGTTATTCGCATTACTTGTTTTGTTTTTTTGAAAGCGTGTAAGAAAGCTTTAAGCCCACATTTACAAGTTGGATTTGCTGCTCCATGCTTTCAGTTGGCGCACTGGTTTTGTCGCTTCTTGTAAAATCAAAAGAAGTTTTTGCGCCTAAATAATCGGCAAAAAGGCTCAAAGCAGCAGCATCACCTACTTTAAATTGCAAACCAACTTGCGGTTGATAGCAAAAAGCAGAAGCAGAAGCTCCTTTAATCTCTTGGTGTACAGGAGCAGCAGGAAACTCAATATGTCGCGTAAAAGAAGGCGTTTGCACTACCAAAAGACCACCCGAAATGCCTACAAACACTGCCATTTTTGCTCCTAAAGAAAAATTAGGTCGAATCCCTAACATAACATTTCCCATCATATAAGGACTAACATTAAGTATTTCGATTTTTTTAGCAGTTTTATTCTCTTCCCAAACCCCTTCTGCCAATTTGGTTGCATCTACCGGATTGGTATAATAATTCCCACTAAGCATCAGGTTAAAATACTTATGTAAGGCATAACTTAGTTCTAAACCTGAAGCAGATCCTATTTTTGCACAACCCAAAATAGGTGCATTGTATTCGGTAAATTTCCCCAAAGGAATCGCGCTCCCTGCTGAAATGCCTATGCTTAATCCCCCTTTCTCGCCTGAAACCTTTTTAGCTGTGCTTGTTTGTGCAAAGGAAATACTCATTGCACAAAATACAACTAAGGCTGTCAAAAAAACGTTTATTGTCTTTTTCATAACTTAACATTTAAAAAATAAAAACTACAATTACATTTTTTCTAATACCAAACGATTATTCAAGGGCTGAATTGGGCGTGCATTGTCCTCATACAAAGCGGCAAATGCTTCGGCTTGCGCCTTAGAAATCTGCACAGGCTCTTTAAACAAAATCCATTGCAAACCTTGCGAACAAGGAGGCGTAGTAAGCGAACCTGTATAAGTATAATATTTTTTATCGGTAGGCAAAATATCTGAAAGGTTGAGGGTTACACTTGTGGTAACTTCTGCCTTTTTGGTAGTAGGAATATTTGCCCAAACTTTGGTAATGAAGGGGTTTTCAGCTCCTTCTTCTAACATAATGCCTAAAACGGTAATGTTCCCCGTTGCGTCATCAGCATGAACCAAATGCAACTCCATGTCACTCTTTTGTCCATTAATCTGGTGTTCGCTATGATGGTGGAAATGGAATTGTTTGAAAGCGAAAGTTGCCCCATTTAAGGTAATCGTAGAATTTCCCGAATTATTGACTTGAATCGTATGCCCATTGTCAATAATTTTCATCGCAAAATCGCTATAATTAAACGAAACGTCTCCCAAATCCGCTTTAACCGTTTTGCTCGTATTAATGTCTATCGGTGTTTGTACTTTGCCCGCACAATCGCCATAACCTTCCGATTGCCAGTTAGGATTCTCGTATTCCCAATGAATGTCGGCAGGCTTTACAAATTCTCCGTTTTGTTTGCAGCCGATGATTGCCAACAAGGAGAATGAGATGAATGCAATAATAATTTGTTTTTCCATGATAAAAATTGGTTTAAGTGTGAGTAAAATAAAAAAGGGAACAAGCAAGATAATACAAGTATCTGTTTATTCTCTGGACAAATATAGAAAAAGTTTGGATATTTACTTCATTTCATTAAAAATATTCTGACCACAATAACAAATAAGTAGAAAGAGGCAACAACAACAAAAAACATTCAGCAGGTTTTCTCAACCTTGCTGAATGTCGCTGATACAGGGCTTGTTCACCTATGAAAAAGGATTATTCAATCATCAGTTTTTCAGTTGCAATGCCCTTGGGACTGGTTATTTTCACTAAATAAATTCCTTTGGTTAAACCTTGCAAATCGAAAGAAGTGTGCATTTGTCCTGCTCCTGAAAGTTGCGTTTTTTTCACTATCTGCCCATTCGCGTTCATTATTTCTACTTGAATTTCAGCGAATTGAGGCAAAGAAACTTGCAGTTCCACGCTTTTGCTGGCAGGATTAGGAAAGAGCTTACATTTTAGCTTTTCGCCTATGTCCTTGATGTCAACACTATGATTTAATACCCAAGTAACAGGAGTTACCGCATCATCTTTACAATAATGAATATCACTAAAATAGAAGAAATCTGCTGGGCTCGCGTTGGGTTGGGTTGTATTAGAAAGATATAAATTTACGACAGGGATTTGAAATTCACAGCTTGTAGCGTTAGCCTGCAATGCATACGTAGGAGTTTTCGGTTGATAAATTAGCCCGCCCCAACTAGGATCTGTTTTTGTCCAATTTACGGTATCGGATAGTTGCATTTTGTTCACATCATACACACAACCAATCAAGTTTGGGAAACCGATTGTACTAGCAGAAGGAACAATGCTTGTATCGGAATCACGCCAATGAAAAAACAGTAAATCCCTGTCCCATGAAGCAGAAATATAAGGAAAGGCATCTATTTCTAAGACTGCTGTGCCTGTGCCAAGTGCTTCTCTGTATTTATGAAGTGGCGAAACGGCTTCTGCATTCCATTTTGTAGGGACATTTTGCGTAAGATGCACTACTCTTCCTCCAAAACTTGGGTAAAAAGTATAAGGCGCATCATCAGGGGCAGGACCTGGCAAAACAGCAGACAATAAATGCAAATTTCCTTTTGCATCAACACTTGCATCTAAGCTCGTAAACATAATATTAGGCGAAATCGGCACTTCGTTGCTATCCACAAAAGTTTTAACATAAGAAGTCAAACTATCATACAAATCCATGTTACTTGGCGTAACTCCCGCATCGCTCATCGAAGAAATCAGCTCATAAGGGTCGCCAAATGTTTGGTTTGCCGCATCAAATTCCATTAAAATAGGAACAATCGTGCTATCTTTTCCTCCTATCAAATCTCCCAACATAGAAATATAGCCTACATTACCACTTGGCGAGAAGGTAAGCACCGTATTAAATAGAAGAAAACCATTGAGTTGGTTGGCAAAATTGGCAAAAGAAAGTGTTTGCACAATGTTCCAATTCACTTGATCCGAACTAGGATTGTATAAGCCTTTCCATACATCTAGTTCCGACATTCCTGCTTGTGGCTGCGCTTTCGGAATAATCATCCAAAACTCTGCGGCACTCCCCCTTTGCACAATGTTCGATGGGCGGTAAATATTTGCCACATTTGAAGTATAATAATCTTCTTGTGTAACAATGGGTCCATTTGGGGAATTAAGGTCTTTTGCCAAGCCAAACATGGCTTCTCCTACCCAAGTGCTTCCTGCCGTTGTTGGAATCGTAGGTGCGCCATAGAGCATTTTCAAATCATTGACTGATGAGCCAAACAACAATTGCTCGGGGTAACGCGCAAAGGACGGTAAATCAGGGTTAAGTGGACCCGCGCCTATACAACCTGCCGCGGAGGTGGAAACCCAAGAGCTTCCTCCATCATTTGACAAATTGTAGTACAAAGAGCCGCTACTACCGCCGCAGTTGGTTGCTTTTTTTCGGAAAATAAAGCCCACGGAGCCGCCATTTGTCCCTACATTAGGTAAGGCAAAAATCTGACGTTGCACATCAAAAATAAAAGTAAATACATTTTCAGACGCGCCAATTTGCGTGGAAGTAACTGTAACTGCGTCAATGCCTAGTTCATCTTGTTCTTCGGCTTGCACTTGCTCGGTGTAAGTTCGTGCGTGGGAAGTTTCAAATTCTGCGTTTTGCAAAGCATTCAAAGCCTTAAAGGGCTGCGCTTTTGCCTGCGATGCCACAACTGTACGTAGTTGCTGGCTGTGCGCCATGCCCCAAAAGAGGAACACGAAGCACATGGTGGTGCAAGTTTTTCTCATAACGTTTACAAATAAAAAATAAATAAATAAATAAATACAAAACAGTTATTTAAAGGAAACACTAAAAAGGAAAAGAAATAAAGTCGTGCTAACACGCTATTTTTTACTTTTCACACTTCTTTTTTCCCTTTCTGTAAAAAGCTTGGTAGGCTTTGGTGTATTACAGAATAGAAAAATAACTGTCGTTTTGTGTCGTGGATTTGGAATAGAAAGCAAAGAACTTAGGGGGATAGTTGATAAGTGATAATGGCTCAATCAAGCCTAATTTAACAAGAAATTTTGTTTACTTATAAGAGTAACGAAAGGCAAAAAGGAAAGGTTGCTTTCTCGTTTTCAAAAAAAAGCATTTTTTTGCTCAAGGTTTTGTTTTTTTTTGGCAATTTTGACGTTTTAGTTGTTGTTTTGCATGATATTTGGAACACTTTTCGTAATACTAAGATTTCAGGTTTATCAAAATTTAAAAATATGAATATGTTGCTTACAATCTCGTTGGCACAAGCACTAATCGCATTTCAGCCTAGCCCCCCGCCCGATTCCCAAGTAAAGGAAAAACTTCCGATAGAGCTGATAATGGAGCAGACAATTGAAACAGATGAAGAAACTGCCGAAGCCTTAGAAAATGCAGAAAGCGGGGTTTCTATTCAATCTGTGGCGGTTTTAACAGAATCTGATGCCTACATTCGCCGCTATGCGCGTACGGCGGTAGAGGAAATGAATCGTTATAATATTCCTGCTTCGATTACCTTAGCCCAAGCCATTTTGGAAAGTAATAAGGGAAAGAGTAACCTTGCCCGCCTACATAATAATCATTTCGGTTTGACTTGTGCCAAATGTACGACTGATAGCGTTTTATATTTGGACAGGCTTTCGAATGAAATGCGCTATTTCCAAAAATTTCCAAATGTATGGGCTGGTTTTCGCTCGCACAGCATTCGAATTGCAGGGAATGATCGTTACAAAGAATGTTTTTCAGCACAAGATTATGCCGAATTTGCGAAGGCTTTGCAAAAATGTGGCTATGCCGAAGATGCAAATTATGCCGAAAAACTTATCAGTATCATCGAAAACTACCAACTCAATCGCTACGATACAGTAGAAAAAGTAGTGTGGGAAGAGGATTTATTGAACCCCAATCCACACAAAAAGAAAAAGCGAAAATAGGCTTATTTTCTCGCCAATTTGCCTTTTTTTCGCGGGTAAAGTGCCGAAGTTGGAGAGAAAATTTAATTTTTTTTTCACAGAAAGTTTTATTTTTGAAATTCGTTTTATAACTTGGCAAAAGATTTGGCAACTTAATAGCATTTTACGTTTCTAAGCTGCAAGTCTATGTTAAAGATTGTATTAGCATTTTTGTTATCTAACTGGTTTTTAGCCAATTACACACTTTTGCTTTTGCAATCATTGTAGGTTCTATATTTTTAAACAGTTAATCACTTGAACAGACCACCAAGAAATTTTCCACCTCGAGTAAAAGAGGAATCGCATCGTATCAATCATCTTATCAAGGCAACCCAAGTGCGCCTTGTTCAGATGGAAGATGAATCCAAAAATGGTATTTATTCTCTCTCCGATGCTATGGCTATTGCCATTGCTATGGAGAAGGATTTAGTTGAGATTTCCCCTAACGCAAATCCGCCCGTTTGTAAAATTATTGAGTTCTCAAAATTCAAATACGAACTCAAAAAACGTGAAAAAGAACAAAAAGCCAATCAAAAAGCATCTGAAATGAAAGAGGTGCGTTTTGGACCTCAAACCGATGACCACGACTTTAACTTTAAAGTGCGCCACGCGGAGAAGTTTTTGCAAGAAGGGCATAAAGTTCGTGCTTATGTGATGTTCAGAGGGCGTGCCATTGTGTATAAAAATCAAGGCGAGGCAATCCTAAATCGTTTTGTTGAGGCATTGGAAGAAGTAGGAAAAGTAGAGCAAATGCCCAAGATGGAAGGAAAGAAGATGATTATTATCATGGTGCCAAAGGCAAGCAAAAAGTAATAATAAGAAATCAGTAGTAAATATATTTTCGCTGGCAAACTATTTTAGATAGTTTGCTGGCTTTTTGTGTTTCAAAAAATAATCAAAAATTCGGCTAACAACTGCGAACAATCAAGATGATGCGATTTGTCAAGGTTACGAAGATAAAAAGTAGAGGTGTTTGTGGGAGTTTCCGTTTTTTGAAGGGATAACATCACGCAAAAAGGCTTTTCGGAAGCAGGATTGTCATACACTAGACATTTTTCTTTGAGGAAAAAGCTATTTTCTGCCAACTGATTTTCGTAGTTCGTCAGCGTGTCGGCTGCGAGCAATAAAAAGAACTTTCCTTGCGCTTGTAGTAATTGCCACGCAATTGCGAGTAGTTTTTTAGGGCTAAAACTTTGTTGATGACGTGCCATACTTCTTTGTTTATCAACACTCTGTACCTGATTTTCAAAAAAAGGGGGATTACAAATAATGGTATCAAATTGAGCTACTTTCCCCTCAAACCATTGGGTTATATCCGCTTGAATCACCTCAATCCGCAAATAAAACGGGCTATCTTCTACATTTTCTTGTGCTTGTGTCGCGGCATCTTCCTCTATTTCAAGGGCAGTGATGTGTGCTTTTTCGGCTCGCTGCGCACTCATTAAAGCAAGTAAACCTGTTCCTGTACCAATATCCAAAAGGTTCTGACTATTTTTAATATCAGCCCAAGCCCCAAAAACACAAGCAACTGAAGAAATTTTCATTCCACATCGGTCTTGATACATCGAAAATTGTTTGAATCGAAAAGGTTTACGCATATAAGTAGTGAATAGTTAAGAGTGAATAGAGAAAAATTATTAACCATTTGATTATCAACCAAGTGAATTCAAATAAATTCCTTACTTTTTTAGCCACTTGTGCTTAGAATGGGAAAAATGAAACCTTTCAGGAAATAATTGGTTGTATTTTTAACTTAACACACCATAAAATGTTCGAATTAAGCGAAAAAGAATTTCAAGAACGCCAAGTAAATGCGGAAAAAATGCTTGCAATGTGCGATATTCTCAAAGAAAAGGGCTATGTCATTATTGAAAAGGTTTATTCTCAAGCGCAAATTGACAAGTGGCGAGCAGAATTAATGACTTTGTTGGAGGCAAAACGGGAGAAATTTTTCGCGCTTATGCAGGCAAAAGGAAGCAAAGCAAGCGGCAATAATGGGCCACAACGTTGGTCTATGCACTTACCTACTGATTCTCAACTCTTTCAAGCGGAATTATTTGCAGAACCCATTGTGATTTCCATTGCTCAGCAAATCATGGGAGATAATTTTGTACCTGTTTTTATTTCTTCAGAAATTGCTTATCCTGGCACGAAAATGCAAGTTGCCCATCAAGATGCAAGCAGTTTTGCCTTATCCTTGATGATTCCTTTGATTGACGTGAATCCCGAAAATGCCCCTACTGAAATTTGGGAAGGCACACATAAGAAAAACGCGTCTGCCCCTTTTGATTTGGGTTATTATTACGTTTCAGATGCTGAATGTGAGCAATATGTAGAAAAACAGCAAGGCACGCTCGCCACCCTCAAAAAAGGTGATATTATTTTGAGAGATGTGCGAATGTTGCATCGTGGAACCGAAAATGTGGGAGAAATTGCGCGTCCTTATTTGCATATTTTGTATTATCCGATTATTCATCGGATTCCGCCAAAAGTGGTTACAAATTTTACCGTTCCAATAGGAAAATGGTTGAGAAATAAAATTTATCCCTTAGAACATACTGAAAAGATGATTTTGGCAAATTATGTGGGGCAACTCCCTGAACTTGTGGCTTATAGCGACAGAGATTTTCGGCGCACAATTTCTACGGAACAATTTCAAAAAATGTCCCCTCAAGCGCAGCATTTACTTCGCCTTGCCGATATGCCTAACCGTAGCCGTTGGAAAGGAAATTGGTTAGCAGCTGCAAAATTTCTTTGGTTGTTTGGGAAAACGTTTTTGAGAACGTTGTGGTAGGTTTGCCATTATTAAGGCAGGGAATGTTATTTTCAGGGTTCGGAACTTTTTAGAAAGTTCCGAACCCTGAAAATAACTACTAACATTATCAAAAAAATTACTCGAAGCGAATTTTCACAACTTGCATAGAGTTCTCAACTTCTTTTAAAGCCTCACCCTCTTCTTTTCTATATAATTTATTGATGCGATATTCAGCAATACTTCCCGATTTTAGGTCGAGTGGAAGCGGCAAACCTACGCCTTTGCTTGCATCTTTTTTCATTAATCGAATGCTTCCTTCTTGCCCTAAAGGTAAAGTATCAGCTTCGGCACTCCAAATTTCAACTTTGTCAATAACGAAATGTGTGCCGTTATTATCTTGCACTTTTAGTTGAATTTTTGGCTTATCTTTTAAGAGAATCGCCTGCTCTTGCGCCCAAAGTTTTTGATTTACATACAATTCGATGCTTGGTTTTGCGTTTTGCCCAAAAGAAAAAACAGGAATTAACAGGCTCATTAGCAGAAGGTTGAATCTTGACATATTGTTTATATTTTAACGAAAAATAAAGTAATAAAATCGAATGATTTTCGGGTGTAAATATCGGAAATTTTAAGTAATTTCACAAATCCCTTTTGAGTTTAAAAATCAGACGAAAAAATTACTTTCCTAAACGATATTCACCCTCCCATTTTTTCTGCAAACGCTCCGCTAATTGCGTAATGTCCTTTTCTCGCGCTAACAACATCAACCAATCAGATGGGATTCCTTCGGTAGTATAATACAAACCTGCCAAGCCACCTGCGATTGCTGCGGTTGTGTCGGTGTCATGCCCAAAATTAATGGCAGCAAAACAAGTACTTGCATAATCCTCTTTTTGCAAAAAGCAATACAGTGCCGTTTCAATAGATTCCATCACATAACCGCCTGAACGCAAGGTCATTACATCAACCGCCCGAATATCGTTTTGAATTACTCGATGAAAAAGGGCTTGCTCTTCGGCAGCGAAATTAATTTCCTGCCACAAAGCCAGAATTTCCGTTTGCGTGGCAAGATATGCCGCTATTTTTTCTTTTCCATGCAACAAATGCTCCGCCAATTTCAAATAAATCATACAAGCCATTGCCGCCCGAATGTGGCGATGCGTAAGTGCCGAAACTTGCCATACCGTTTCAAATTGCTGTGTAATAGGTTGATTTTCAATGTAAAAAAGCAAAGGCAAAATGCGCATTAAAGAACCATTTCCGTTATCTCGTTCATTTCCGCCATTTTTTAGCAAAGCGAGTTCCTCTTTTTTTCCTGCCGACAACAACTTATCCAAACGAGAAATCGCCTCTCTTGTCGTAATTCCAATGTCAAACAGTTGAAAATGCGCAGTCCAAAACGCTTCCCTTCTCCACAGAATGAAATAACGCGCCATCGTTGCCAAATCAAAGCCTTCACACAGCGCATCTGCCAAGCAAAGCGTCAAAGAAGTATCATCAGACCAAGTACCGGGCGGCTGATTATGAGTACCGTAGCCAATCATGTCGGTTGCGGGCGAAAAGTGCATTTGCCCCTGACTTTTAAATTCAAAAGGCACGCCCAAAGCATCGCCTACCGCCACGCCTAATAAGGCATCTCTGATGGGATTTTTGGAGGATAAGTTCATATTTTTAAGAATAATTCTCCCTCAAAAGTAAACATCTCACGCTAACTTCGCAAATTTTCGGGGGGAATTTGCTAACTTTGTACGTTTTTCACTGTTTTTGCATTTGCTATGAAGTACATCATCGGTTTGATTCGCACATTGATAGCCTCTTCTGTCATGATTTTTTATTTAATCCGCCTATTTGTACGCATTGCAATGGGAGGAAATGTAGCGCAAGTTGGGTACGAAGAGTCTTCTTATTGGGGAGCAACTACGACAAAGGCCTTAGGCGTAAAAGTAGATGTGAAGGGGCAAATTCCTGCGGGTCGTGGCTTAATTTTGGCAAATCATCGCTCTTTTTGTGATATTTTTGCCCTAATTGGCATGACAAATTGCTGTTTTGTGGCAATGAAAGAGGTAGAAAGTTGGGCGTTAATTGGCTTTGCCGCCAAAGCCGTAGGGACTATCTTTGTAGATAGAAAAGACCAGCAAAGTCGCCGAGCTACTAGCATTGCCATCAAAAAACGCTTAACACAAGGTTTTTGTGTAACGGTTTTCCCCGAAGGAATCGCTTGTCAAGGGCCTGATATTGAGCCTTTTAAACATGGCACTTTTAAAATTGCCGCCGAAGGAAATATTCCCATTATTCCCGTAGCCATCGAATACGAAAAATTAGAACAAGGCTGGGGAGAGGAGGGATTCACTTCCTATTTTTTCCGCGTATTTGGCAGCCTTTCCGCAATTAAGGTGAAAATCAGAATTGGGGAAACCATTACTGGCGATCATTTTGAGCCTTTATTGACGCATACCGAAACATGGATTGCCAAAAATTTGACTGAAATGCGCGCAGAATGGGGGCGATAATCATTCTTCCTTATCCTAAAATTTCCTGCAAAGCATCTTCCATTTTTTCATATTTGAACTGAAAACCTGCCGCCAATAATTTTCCTGGCACTACCCAACGACTTTTGAGAATTAATTCTGTTTCGGTACGAATCAAAATAGCTCCTAGTGTTAATAAAAAGGTGGGAGATGGTAAGCCCCATTTCACTTTCATTACGTTTCGAAGTATTCTCATAAGTTCCTCATTTTTAACAGGATAAGGCGAAGAGCAATTATAAACGCCTTGTAATTCCTTATGTGTTTGAAAAAACAAAATCATGTTTTTCAAGTCCTCCAAATGAATCCAGCTAAACATTTGTTTTCCATTCCCTTGCTTTCCTCCCAAGCCAAAGCGCACCAAATTTTTAAAAGGAGTCATCACTCCACCGCCTTTACCCAACACAATCGCAATTCTTAAGGCTACTTGCCGCGTTTGGGGAAGCTGAAAATCAAAAAAAGATTTTTCCCAAGCCTTTGCCACTTCAACCGAAAATCCGCTGCCAATTTCACCAGTTGTTTCTGTCATACTGCGGTCTTCTGCGTGACGATAAATCGTAGCCGTACTTGAATTTAGCCATAATTCGGGCGGATATTGGCATTTTAGCAGTGCATTTCCTAAAATTTGCGTGGTTTCAGTGCGAGAAGAGAAAATTTCTGCTTTATTTTTCTCATTATAACGACAATCCACCGATTTCCCCGCAAGATTGATGAGCATTTCGGCATTTTCTAAAGCAGAAATGATGGCATTTTCATCCTTCCAAGAAACACAGCCTTTTGTTCTAGCAATAATAATTACCTCATAACCAATTATTTGGAATTGTTCTTGGAGATATTTTCCGATAAAGCCCGTTCCTCCTGCGATAACGATTTTCTTTTTCATATTTTTAAAAATAAAATTGGGAGATGAATGTTCATTATAACAACTTTTTATACTCTAAACTGAGCAAAATGTTCAATTTATTCATCAATCTGCCATTTTCTTATCCTATAAAATTGCCATTTCCTTTGCAAAATATGTCAATTCTGCCATTTTGTCCTGCCATTATTACAGAAATTGGATAGTATACAAATCTTGATATATATCAATTTTTAAACATAAATCATTAATAATCAATAGCTTATTTCATTTTCTAAGAATTGATTTATGTCAAAATAGTATGCTTGCATACCATTTTGGCACAAAATGTGTAACCCTATTAGTATCAATCAGTTAAAAAAAGTGATTGATTTCATTCTTAAATATAAATCACATTCGTTATGGAAGAAATGTTGAAAAAAGTATTACTTGCTGGAGTTGGTTTGGCTTCAATGGCTGCTGAAAAAGTTGAACAAACAGTAAACGACTTGGTAGAAAAAGGGAAATTGAATGATGTAGAGGGAAAACGTATTATTGACGCAGGTCGCAATATTGTAGAAGATTTTTTCAAACAAACAGAGCATCGCAAAGAAGAGTTTGAAGAAAAATTTAAAAAAGCAACTGAGAGCGTTGTTACCAAGTTTGACTATGTTCATCAGCGCGATTTAGACGCAATGTTGGCACGTATTGAAGCTATTGAAGCGAAATTAGGCATTAGTCATGCGACAGAAGTAGTTGAGAATGAAGTTTCTACTGAAAAAGTAGAAGAAGTTGTAGCAGAAGAAGTAAATTAAGCATAATAAGTGATAAAAGTGTGTAGATGTTTGTAGTAAAAGTAGAATGTCCTCTGTGAAAGAGGACATTTCTTGTTTATAACTATTTGATTTAAAATCACTTAACCTCTCATAATGCCAAAGAGTCGCAACGAAAGAGAAACAAAGGTCATTTCGGCATTGGCATTTCCTGTCAAATAGCGAATGGCATTTTCGATTTCATCGGTCATGCGCTCTACCTTTTCTGGAGAAAGTAAAAGGGAAAATTTCTCGTGAAATTCTTTTTCTTCTTGGGTGGCTAAGGCAAGTGCCTCGATGTGCCAATGAAACATCATCGAAATGCGCAATTTTCCAATGGCAAGTTTCAAAAAAGTACGTTGATACTCTTTATTTTTATCGCAAAGTTGATTGACAATGAGATGAATAGAATGATAATTTCCACGATAACATTCTCTTAACCAATTGATATACAATTGATTCATCTCTAAATATGCCTCATTCAAATATTGAGTTACATTACCAATGCTGCCATCTGCAACCAAAGCCAAATCTTTTGCCCGCGAAGCACTCAACTCTTTTTTCTCTACCAAATATTCGGCAATGTCCTCACTTGCTACCCTATCCAAGAAAAAGCGTTGACAGCGAGAATTAATAGTCGTAAGTAACTTAGAAGTATCCGAACAGGTCATAATAATGAGCGTCTTTTCGGGCGGCTCTTCTAACAATTTCAGAAAAGCATTTGCGCCTTCTACACGCATTTTATCAGCATTCCAAACAATCAATGTTTTAAAAGGAGCTTCGAAAGCCTTCAATAATAGCTTGCGTTTAGCCTCGCGCATTTCATGCACGCTGATAAACAATTGTTTGTTATCTCCCTCCAAATCTTGTTGCCATTGTTCAAAAGTATAGTAAGGATTTCCCATAAATTTGCCGCCAAAACTCTCCATAAAACTATCAGAAAGTAGTTGCCTACCGCCTTCTGTTTTTGAAATAATGGGCAGAACAAAATGCAAATCGGGGTGAACAAAGTGCGAAATTTTCACACAATTGCTACACTTGCCACAACTATCCGTTTCGGTAGGTTGCAAACAATTCATGTATTGCGCAATCGCTATGGCAGTTGCCAATTTGCCAACTCCCGCAGGTCCGCAAATTAACGAAGCGTGCGGAAATCTGCCACTACGCAAGGTTTCGAGTAGGTGCAGTTTGGCTGTTTTTTGTCCAATTATTTGCTGAAATTGCATGAACCGTTAGTAAGTGAAAAATGAAAAGTGAAAAGTACTTGATAGTTAGCTATTCAGAATATAATTATTCTTTTGAAAGGTAGATTTTTCTCATTTTTTAGCATGTAAAAATGTACGACATCAGCCTCTTTTTCAACTATCAACTATGATTTATCCTCTATTTCACACCGAACTTGCGGGACCGCCGCCCACGAAAGGAGGTACACCATTATTGTTATCTTCAGGCAAATCTATCACGCCAAAGGCACGCTCGTATTTTGTTAAATTGTCTTGTAAAGCCAATAATAAGCGTTTTGCGTGTTGTGGCGCGCAGATAATTCGTGATTTTACAATCGCCTTAGGATTGCCAGGCATAATTTGAATAAAGTCAAAAAC